>JAJFUW010000038.1 GCA_021372235.1 Spirochaetia bacterium | reverse complement strand
ACGTAAAAAGGCTGTTTGTGCAAAGGTATCGGATAAAATATTTTCGCGCCGATGCCGTTATCGTTGAGCGTTTTCAGGACTGCGTCGCGCCTGCCGCCTTTTACCCTAATTGTATACTGATGGTAAATGTGGAAACAGTCTTTTTCCTCGGCCGGAGGCGTGATAAAATCGAATTTTTTCAGTATCTGCGCGAGTTGTTCCGCGTTTTTCCTGCGGGCCGCGTTGAATTGGTCCAGTTTTTTTAGCTGAACAATGCCTATGGCCGCCTCGATGTCCGTCATCCTGTAATTGTATCCGAGCCTCGTGTGGTAGTAGATTTTCTCGGAGCCGTGATTGATGAACGAACGCGCTATTTCCGCGGCTTTATCGTCATTTGTGGTGACAACCCCGCCTTCGGCCGTGGTGATGTTCTTGGTGGCGTACATGCTGAAAGAACCGCCGTCCGCGAACGAACCGGCTTTTTGGCCCTTATAAGTGGCGCCGTGCGCCTGTGCCGCGTCTTCTATGACCTTTACGTTGTACTTTTTGGCAATGGCCATTATCGTGTCCATATCGCACGTCTGGCCATAGAGGTGGACTATCATGATCGCCTTTATCCTTTTCATCCGGTCCTTTTTCAGGGCTTCCTCTATCTTTGCCGGGTCAATTGTATAGGACGATTCTTTTATGTCGACAAACACCGGCTCGCATCCTGCATGCAGGATGGAGTTTGCCGTGGCGATAAAGGTGAACGGCGTGGTTATAACCCCGGCCCCTCTGTCGAGTCCGTTCATGACCAGGCATGTGTGCAGCGAGCACGTTCCGTTCGAGACCGCTATGGCGTGCTTAACACCTATAAAAGAGGCAAAATCGGATTCAAACTCCTTTACTTTTGGTCCGGCGGCAATAATGCCCGAGTCAAGCACTGCCAGTACCGCTTCTTTTTCCTGATTGTCAAATTTCGGTTTGGATATCGGTATCATTTATTGTTCCTCCATCCGTATATGAAAATATCATTTGCATCAGCATACCTTAAAAGTTCATCTTTGTTAAGCAAAAAAGTCCTGCCCGCCTCGACTATTATCCCCCTGCCGCCGAGGCTTTTTATCAGTTTCAGTGTGCGCGTGCCTATAGCCGGTATGTCAAAACGCATGTCCTGTTCCGGCCTTGCCATTTTGACCACGGTAAACCCCTTTTTCGCGAGTTTTCCGCCGCGTTTTATGCAGTTGTCCGTGCCTTCCATCGCCTCCGCCGCCCATATCATACCAGAGCCGGCGACACACGTCTGGCCCACGTCAAGCCTTGCAAGTTCCCTGGTTATCTCAATTGCCGGCGCCAGTTCATTCAGTTCATCCGCTGAGGGCCTTTTTCCCGCAATGGCACCCTCCGTGGCGAGCGCCTCTTCCATCAGATATGTCGAGGGTATTGCCTGTATCCCGCTTTTTTTAAATTCGTTTATGGCCGCTCCCATGAGCGACGAAGCGCGTTTGTCTTTGAGGTCAATCAGCGCTTTCCTGGTCCTTGCGTCAAACATGATGTCTTTGAGCAGGCTCGCGGGCCGGACATAACCCAAAAATATTACATGCCTGTAACCGGCGTTTTTTATAATCCCTATCATATCAGCCAGGTGCGCCGGTTTTACCCTGTATTTTTTAAAAGGGAACGCGGAAATCGCAGGGTTGCCCTCACCCTCTATTTCAATAATAAGGACATCTATCCCCGCGGCGGCAGCGCGTTTTAAGAATATCACCGGCAGGTCTCCGCCTCCAGCGACAACGGCAACTTTTTTATATTTCACCTTTCGATTCCTCTTTTGGAATTTGCAACGAACTCAAGCATGTATTTGACGTCATCGTTCTGTGGCAGGGCTTCCCGTACCTTTTTCTGTGCGTCCGCGAAAAGCATTGATTTGTCTCTGAAAAGTATGAGAAACATATCCTCTATTATTTTTATCCTTTCGGCAGAAAAGCCATTCCTTTTAAGCCCCAATTTATTAAGCCCGTGCAGTTGGGCCGGATTGCCGTCCAGCATTACAAAAGGCGGGACATCCTTTGTAATCTTGCTTCCGCCGCCCAGCATGACATATCCGCCTATACGCACGAACTGGTGTATCATTACATCGCCCGATATCACCGCGCAGTCGTCCACCGTGCAGTGGCCGGACATAGCCACAGAATTTATCATGATGACCTTGTTGCCTATCTTGCAGTCATGCGCGATATGGTCATAGCTCATGATAAAACAGGAATTTCCAATCCTGGTAGCATCACCCACATGGGTGGACCTGTGTATGGTGGTATATTCCCTTATCATATTGTTGTCGCCTATTATGACCATGGTCGGTTCGTTCTTGTACTTTAAATCCTGGGGCGCACAACCTATCAGTGTGCCCTCGCCGATATAGTTTCCGGAGCCGAGTTCTGCGTGTTGTATATGGGTTCTGGCACTTATCTCGCAGTTATCTCCTATCACGACATCATCATCGATAATTGCAAAAGGTCCGACCTTGACATTAACACCAAGTTTAGCTTTTGGCGATACAATGGCCGTGGGGTGGATCATAAAGACACGCCTCCTATAAAGTCAAATTTTTAAGCTATAATCTATGAATAAAACGAACCTTTTTGCATTCTTTATTGTTCATAGCCTTAATCTCAAGTTTATAGCCTATTCTTCAGTTTTTTGCGTCCGCAATCATTGCCATCATGTCCGCTTCCGCCACTTTGTCATCGCCGACAAAAGCGTCTCCGTGCATGGTGCCGATGGCGCCTTTTTGTTTTGTGAGTGTTATGACAAATTTCAGCGTGTCACCCGGGGTTACCGGTTTGCGGAACTTTACGTTGTTGATGGTCATGAAATATACCGCTTTGGGCGCTTCGCTGCCCTGATTCTTTTTCATCATGAGGACGCCGCCGGTCTGTGCCATGGCCTCCACTATGAGGACGCCGGGCATGACGGGTGCGCCTGGAAAATGGCCCTGGAAGAACCATTCGTTCATAGTGACGTTCTTTATCCCGGTTATCTCAGTGTCCTTGTAATCAATTATCCTGTCGACCAAAAGGAACGGAAAACGGTGCGGTATCAGTTTCTGTATCTCTACTACGCTCAGTGTTTCGGACATGTTTTGCCTCCGTGGTTTTTTCCGTAAAATATATTTCAGGTTTCAGGTTCCAAACTTTGTTCAATAAATCCTCAACGCATTAAATATCTTGCCTTGGAACTTGGGACAGTTTTACAGTTTTAGTTTTTTAACCATTTCTACATTCTGTTTATGCCCTGTCTTTACCGCTATGATATGCGCTTTTAGCCTGCCGTTTAGCAGGCCGAAATCACCTATGATGTCCAGCATCTTGTGGCGTGTCAGTTCGTCAGGATAACGCAGGCTTCCCGCAACGGGTTTTCCGTTGTCCATGAGTATTGAATTCTCCAGCGAGGCGCCTTTTATCAGCCCCAGGAGTTTGAGCCATTTCAGTTCCGATTTGAACCCGAATGTCCTGGCTTTTGATACCTCTTTTTCGTATACGGACGGATTCACATTAAAACTTGCCACTGCCGGAGCTATTTTTTTTGCGGAAAAAT
>JAJFUW010000085.1 GCA_021372235.1 Spirochaetia bacterium | reverse complement strand
GTTCCTGGAGCCCCGGTTGGTGAGTTATTAAGGAAATACGGGATGTACCCTGCCGAACTGGCAAAGATAAAGCAGAGTGTGGAAAAAAGGGGCAAAGGAAGAGCTCGGGCGGAACAAATACCGGAAGAAACCGCTTAAAGTGCACACAAACGGCAAAAGCACACAAGGGCATGCCGGCACAAGCCGTAAGGATAGGTGCAAATTTGCGGTGGTAAAATAAATTTGCGCCTGTGCTGCGTTAGAACAACCGGCGCAACCTAAATTCGTCTTCGCGTATCGCTTCCTCCTTTGCGTTGTAGCGCTTCCGTCTTCGCTAAAGCTTCGACGGACATGTTGGCGGACATGTCGACGGACTATAGGGTTGCGACTACATGGGCGACAGGCAAGCCGGGCTGATTCCTTGGAAATTCACAAAAATGTAAAATAAAATACCCCGGACTGAAGTTCGGGGATATATGCGGATTAAAAACGCCTTTATTTTAAGGGCTTTTATGAAATAAAATCACATTGTTTAAAAATTTTCTTGACAAAATCGACTTCTGTGGGTATATTTACATTGGTGGTGTGAACGTTCATATAAACTAATTTACACGAGAAAGCATTTTTATTTCAAATAAAATATGAACGTTCATATAGAATAAAGAAAATAATGGAGGTTATGAAATGAAAATTTCAAAAGGGAGTGGAAAAATGAAAAAAATCTTTTTGTTCCTGTTCTTGTTTTTGTCTCTTGTTGTGCCTGCCATGTACGCCGGAACCTGCGCGGTTGACGCGAACACAACTTACCAGTACATCCGCGCTATCGGAGCGTCCAGCGCCTGGTATGGTTTGGCCGGGGCGAGCGCGACTGCGCTTTTCGCCGATGACAACGTGAACGGACATATCGGGCTTTCATCGCTGAGAGCCAGGATAGACCCCAATGGCAACCATAGCGCCGAAGTCGGAAACCTTGTCTCGGCAAAGAGCGCCAATTCCAACCTGCTTTGCTGGGCCGCCGAATGGTCGCCGCCAATCCAGTATAAGGCCAACAATAACGTGAACGGCGGAGCGGATAACAATACTTTTTTAGGCGCTGAATCCGGCACGCCAAACAGCGCGGATACGGGTTATGCCAATTACCTGGTCTCATATATACAGTACGCGAAAAGCCGCGGCATTGACCTTTACGCTGTTTCACCGCAGAACGAGCCCAACTGGAACCCGGACTATGAATCCTGCCTCTGGACAGCGGGGCAGTTTGAAGTTTTTGTCCGCGCGTTCAAAAGCGCGCTTAATGCCGCGGGGCTTACTACCAAAATTATGTTTCCGGAGGTGGTCAATACTTACGGCATGAACCTGGCCTCCACTACCATGAACAACGCCACCACAGCCTCATACGTCGGTATCATTGCGACACATCTTTACGGCACCCCGAATCCGGGTACTTTGGCCTCATACGGCTTTTCTAAGGTGACCAACCAGGAATGGTGGGAAACTGAGATTTCCGGCAATACGACCGATGCGCCGGGAGCCATGGAAGAAGCCGGCTGGATCCACAACAGCCTGGTCAACGCGGGCATGAATGCCTTTCACTACTGGTGGTTACAGGACCTGGCCACCATTGGCAACCTGAACATAAAGGCTTTTACCCTGGGAAATTACAGCAAGTTCATCAGGCCGGGTTATTACCGCATGGCAGCGACCGCGGCTCCGTCCACCAATGTAATGGTGAGCGCGTTCAAGAACACAAATACATCCTCCCCGTCGAAATTCGTAATTGTGGCGGTTAATAAGAACACTTCGTCAGTAAGCCAGACCTTTTCATTGAGCAGCCTTAACGCAAGTTCAGTGACGCCGTGGCTGACCAACTCGAATACCGGCCTTGTCGCGCAGGCCGCCGTAACCGTTTCCAACGGCAGTTTTACCTACAACCTGCCGGCGCAGAGCGTGGTTTCATTTGTAGGAACAAACAGCACCGGGCCCACTGCGACATCCACGCCGTGCGTTGCGACAGCCATTACGCCTTACCTGCAGGTTGGCACAGCCGCCTGGCAGCAGACAAGCAACGTAACAGTAGCGTCGCTTCCCGCGACAGTAAACCTCGGGCCCCAGCCGACAACAGGCGGTTCCTGGAGCTGGACCGGCCCCAACGGTTTTACATCAACATCACGCGAGCTTCTGGGCATTGCCTTAAGCGTGGGAACCAATGTTTACACGGCGACATATACGAACGACTGCGGAGCCAAGTCCACGCAGGCTTTTACCATCACGGTGCAAAGCGGGGCAACATCAACACCTACCACGCAAACAACGCCGATAAGCACGCCGATAACATCCATACTTGGCGGTAATCCGTTGATGTACCAGAAATACACGGCCGACCCGACAGCGCGCTGGTTTAACAACAGGATGTACATATATTGCTCACATGACAAAACAGGCGCGACAGGCTATGACATTACAGATGTCACGCTTATGTCGTCTGATGACCTTGTGAACTGGACCGACGAGGGTGAATCTGTCAAGGCATCTGACACGTCATGGGCGGGCCTGACATACGCGCCGGATGCGGTTTATAGAAACGGATATTACTATGTGTATTTCGGCAACGGCGGCGGCAGTATAGGGGTTGTCAGGAGCACGAGCCCGACAGGGCCCTGGACAGACCCGGTCGGCCGAGCAATCGTAACCGGAAGCACTCCGGGATGCAGCGGCATGACTTATATATTTGACCCGGATGTTTTTATTGACGATGACGGGCAGGCTTACATGTATTTCGGCGGCGGCGGGCCCGGCAATGCAAGGGTCATAAAGCTGAATTCAGACATGATAAGCGTGAACGGATCTGCCGTTACGATTGACGCACCGCGGTATTTTGAAGCTCCTTTCATGAATAAAAGGAACGGGATATACTATTTCTCGTATTGCACGGATTTCTCGGCTTCACCGTCCGCTTCCATTGATTACATGACCAGCAGCAATCCGATGACGGGATTCACACGCAGGGGAACTATACTTGACAACCCTTCCGACAACTGCGGCAATAACAGCCATGCTTCCATAGTGAACATCGGTTCAGACTGGTACCTGGCTTATCACACCAGGAGGCTGTCAAACACAAACCTTGGTAACTGCAACGGCATATACCAGAGGAGCGCGTCGCTTGACAGGCTGTATTTCAACGCTGACGGCACCATACAGAAAGTGAAAGCGACAACGACGGGTGTAAATGCGCTGAAAACTTTTAATCCGTACGCGACGAATAAAGCGGTTACAATGGCCAAGGAGTCCGGAATATCCACGGAAACATGTTCCGAAGGCGGGCTCAACGTTGCGAATATAGAGAACAATGATTGGATACAGGTCAAGGGAGTAAACTTCGGCACAGGCGCCACGGGTTTTAACGCCCGCGTCGCGAGCGCGACCGGCGGCGGGAACATAGTAATACGCCTTGACAGCACGACCGGCCCGATCATAGGCACGTGCGCCGTGGCAGGCACGGGCGGCTGGCAGGCATGGCAGACCAAATCGTGCGCAATTTCAGGTGCGACGGGAACACATGATGTGTTCTTCGTGTTTACCGGAGGAACAGGTTTTCTTTTCAACTTTGCCTCCTACAGCTTCACGCAGTCCGGCATAACTGCGACAAATACCCCGACGCGCACCAACACGCCGGCTTCGCCTACCGCGACTCCGACCACACCGGTTTCCACGAGTACGCCTATAATACCGACTGCGACCCCGACAATTCCCATTGTCACAGGCGGGCTCAGGGACCTTGCGGCAGCGAAAGGTATGCTGATAGGCTCTGAGGCAACGGGAAATCCGCTGCAAAATGAGGCTATATACAGAACCACGCTTGCCAAGGAATTCAATTGGATGGGCGGGGAAAACGAGTTCAAGGCTTATCTGTGGAGCGGGCCGTACACCTATAATTTCACGACCACTGATTATTACAGGAACTTCAGGGACACTAATAATATGAATATGAGGGGCCATGTGCTGGTATATAACGCGGTCGTGCCAAGCTGGATGAGCGGCGGCAGTTATACAAACACACAAATCAGCGACATGCTCAAGGCATACGTCCAGGCCATGGCCGGCAGGTACAGCGGCAAAATGAACGAGTGGGACGTGGTAAATGAGGCGGTGTCGGACGGCGCGCCTTACGGATACAAGTCCAACGACTTCTGGTACCAGAAGCTTGGCGACTATATCCCGCAGGCGTTCAGGTGGGCGAGGGAAGCGGACCCGAACGCAAAACTTATCTATAACGACTACGGCAACGAAGGCCTGAACGAAAAGTCAAATTATATTTACAACATGGTCAGCAATATGAAAGCCCAGAACGTGCCGATCGACGGAGTGGGCTGGCAGTGCCATATAGACAGCAACTGGCGCTTAAATGACGACATATGGGAAAACGCACAAAGGCTGTCGGCTCTGGGGCTGCGGATAACGGTTACGGAACTGGATGTTGCAATACCGGTACCGGTTGACGCGGCAAAACTGCAGTCGCAGGCAAAGGCTTATGCCGACATGACCTATTTTTGCATGACTCATCCCGGTGTAAAAAGGATGTTCATGTGGGGGTTCACAGACAAGTATTCCTGGATACCCGGGTTCAGCGATGGAGCGTCTGATGCCGCTTTGATTTTTGACTCAAATTATGCCAAAAAGCCCGCGTACTACGCAATACAGACGGTCCTTGGCATGCAGCCAAATAACGGCATTTACAACGGAGGATTTGAAAATTCCGTCTATTGCTGGAACGAAATGTCCGGAGGTAACATCTCGGAAGAGACATCCATAGTCCACAGCGGTTCAAAATCAATAAAGGTATCCAACAGAAGCCAGGCCTATCAGGGTGTAGGACAGCACATGCTCTGGTACCTGCTGCAAAACGGACAGGGGGCCTATGACGCGTCCGTATGGGCGAGGCTGGCTTCCGGAACGGATAACGCAAGGCTTACGATATTCATCAAGGACGACGCCGGAAGCAGGTACATAAATGTGGGATCAACTGCGGCAAACAGCACAGCATGGAGCCAGGTAACGGGTTCGGTTGATATTACATGGACAGGGCTTTTGAGGGCGGCGAGGATATATGTCGAGACGGAGAACGGGACCTCCACATTCTACGCCGACGACATGCAGTTCAAAAAGGCCGGTTCTGTGAATCCCACAAACACTCCTACATCCACTTTGACAGCCACGGCGACCATGACTGCCACGGCAACGCTGAAAGCCACGCCGGTAATATCTTCGACATGGCGCGTCCTGGCAGGCAGCACGACGGCTTATACGGATTCGCAGGGCAAGATCTGGGCTGCTGATTCAAATTACAGCGGCGGCGCGGCATATAACACAACACAGACAGTTTCAAACGCATTACCATCACAGACGGACCAGGCACTTTATCAGACGGAGCGTTACGGCAGCCCGTTTACTTATGTGTTCGATGTGCCTGCCGGTTCTTATCAGGTTACATTAAAGATGGCAGAGACATATTTTGCGGAAGCAGGGCAGAGGGTATTTGACCTGTCGTTAAACGGCATCGTGGTGCTATCAGGTTTTGATCTGTATACGGCCGCCGGCGGTGCATTCAAAGGTTATGACAGAGTGTTTGACAACGTAACGCCGGTTAACGGAACAATATCCATACAGTTCGGGCCGGCAACCGTTGATAATGCCAAGGTCTGCGCCATCCAGATAGTGCCGCAGCCTGCAACACCGACATATACGGCTACGTTCACTTTGACGCGTACCTCCACGCCTGCCAATACCGGCACACCGACATTTACGGCTACGGCAACAATGACTTCGACGGCGACCGCAACAATGACACCGATGGAGCCTGAGGCAACAGAGACGCCTGTAACGCCGTCCGCAACACCGACGACGGCAGTGCCGACTGACACGCCTGTAACGCCGTCCGCAACACCGACAACGGCAGTGCCGACCAACACGCCGGTAACGCCTACGGCAACGCCAACAACGTCTGTCAGCGCAAATATTTCTCTGTATCTAAAGAGCGGGGACACAAACAACTCCACGGGAAGCCCCCACCCGCAGATACGCGTGATGAACACAGGCACGGCAGCGATAAACCTTGATAATGTAGAAGCACGTTACTGGTTCAACTGCGACTGCACTTCGGGACAGTCTGTGCAGGCATGGATAGACTGGGCGGGCAAGATGCCGGCCGGATCCACGATAAGCGGCAATGTCCAGGTCAGCGCAGTTACAACGGCAATAGCCACACAGACACATTACGTGCGTATCAAGTTCACGGGAGGCATAACGCTGCAGCCCGGGGAATACGCTGAAATACAGCTGCGGTACAACAAAAGCGACTGGTCCGCTATGCTGCAGGCAAACGACTGGAGCTATGCCGCGTACACCTCCTTTACTTCATGGAACAGGATAACCGGTTATGTCAATGGAACACTCATGTGGGGGCAGGAACCGGAAGCGGCAACTCAGAGCGTATCGGCTGTTGTTTCAGGCGTTTTAGGCTATCCGAACCCGGCGTCTTCCGACACCGGAGCCACACTGAGTTATACGATAGCCGGAAGCGGAGTTACGTCCGGTAGTGTCAGTTACACAATACCTGACCCCGATGCAAAGGTTGATCTGAAAATCTTTACCATGGGCGGGAGGCTGTTGTGGACCAAACAACTGACAGGCGCGTCAAACGTTTCGACAGGCAGCCATGCGGTAAAATGGGACGGGAAAACAGCAGGAGGCAAGGGACTCTCTGCCGGGACATACATGCTGAAGGTAAGCGTGCTTTCCGGGGGCAGTATAAGCAGTAAGAGTTTTGTGATAATTATGTATAACTGACATTTAAAGCGGATCGCGGGGTGCAAAGACCGTAAAGGTCTTTCACTCCGCGGTCCGCAATAATAACTGCATAAGACCCATAAGACTTGTATGCCCTGTCCGGGCGGCAGTCTTTTGCTGTTCATTCCTCTCACTGCGGCCGGCCTTAAACATCCTCTTGCTAAAACCGACTTCCCTTACAAAAGTTTGTTTCGGTTATCGCAGTTGTTTGTCGTACGGTTAATTGCCATGACTACCCCACCCGTCTTCCTGTAATCCCGGTTCAGCGTCCTGTAATCGACGGAGAAACAACCGAAAAAAACACATTGCGTCCAACACCGTGCCTCGACATTAGACATTACATAAAAAATGTCTTTAAATATAGTCCCGGAACTTTCTGTGTTGACGCCCGGTGCACGTTTTCATATCAACACAAATATAGAGGGAAAACAGGAATATAGAACTTGACAAATAGATAACAATGATATATATTTACATTGTTATGGAAAATAAACGTATACTCGCAAGAAAGATATTGGAGACGGTCCCGGTCGCCATGGCACGCGTTCGCGCGGAAGTGCGCGCCTGCGTTCCGCAGGGGATGAGCGTACTCGATTACAGGATTTTAAGGAGCATAGCACACGGAAGGACGCGAATCTCCGATATCGCCGCACACGTTGGAGTAAGCCAGCCGTCCATGTCCAGAAGCATTGATGCGCTTGTAAAACGCGGCTTTATAGAAAGGGAAGCCGGGTCCCTGGACCGCAGGATGTCGGCTTTGAAATTGACGAAAAAAGGCAGAGATTTTTTTAAAGAGATAGACGATAAGGCCACAGAGCGCATTTACGGCATTATAAAGGGGATTGAAACAGCCGAAGTAAAGTCAATCTCGGCAGGACTGGATACTCTTGAAAAAATATTGCCTCCAAAGTGCAGGCTGTATGCTTCAGAACGTTTGAAAGACGGCCGTCATGGAAAATAAAAATGCGTACAAAACAAAGTTTCCAAAAACGGCACGATGGCAATGCGGACGCCTGGCGGCACGATGCTTGTGATATTCCTCGGGTCGGCTGTGACCTCACGTTTTCACTCATAATATCATGCGTGGCAAAGACACAATGGCATTTCATGGGATAATCGTGTATCTTTTTTTCGCGTAAAACGCAATATACCCGCCGGATATCATGCCGGAATGGATGTGCCGGTTCACAGGGGAAAATCCGCATGTTTATATTGAATTTGGTGTGCGGCTTTCTAACAGGCGGGGAACCGGGATGGACGGATTGGCTGTACTGCCCGCAATATACGTAACATTGCTGTCCGTGGCAATGACATTATGCCCGGCACCCGTACACAATATTTCAATAACAGAGATACTGCAGAATGGAGAAACACATGAAGAAAATCGACTATAAATGGATGGCACTTTCATGCACTTCGCTCGGTGCTTTTTTTTCCGCAATAAGCGGCAACACGTTCATAGTGGCACTGCCGGTCATAATGACAAACCTGAAGGCTTCATTTCAGGAAATAACCTGGGCAATGATGGGCTATATGCTTGTGATTGCGGTGGCGGTGCCTGCAATAGGAAGGGTTGCGGACATGGTAGGCAGGAAAAAACTCTTTGTGTCCGGGTTCGTGGTTTTTACCCTGGGTTCGTTACTGTGCGGACTGTCAAGGTCCGGTATGGAATTGTTGATATACAGGCTGATACAGGCCGTGGGCGGTGCTCTCATAATGGCAAACAGCATCCCGATAGTCACTGACGCTTTTGAAAAAAAGGAACTCGGCATGGCGCTGGGCATCAACGGAATGATAATAAGCGTGGGTGGAGTTGTCGGGCCGATAATCGGGGGACTGCTCATCAATGCGGGCTGGAGGTCGATATTTTTTATTAATGTGCCCATCGGCATCATAGGTTCTGTCTGGGCGGCACTTCAACTGGAGGAAATGGACGTACTGCCTGAAAAGCAAAAATTTGACTGGACGGGCACTATTTTTTTTACCGCGGGCATGATGGCGCTGATGCTCGCACTCACTTTAGGCGGGCTCGAAGGGTGGATGAAGCCGAGGGTATTGATACTTTTTGCAGCCGCCGCGGTGTTGCTTCCGTTATTCGTATATATTGAGTACAATTCCGAAGAACCCATGCTCGATATGAGGCTCTTTGAATCGCGTCTGCTCGCTTTTGCTTACAGTTCAAATCTTTTGAACGGCATCGCGCGGGGGGCGGTAACATTTCTGCTGATATTTTATTTTCAGGGAATAAAGTCCATGGATCCGTTGCAGGCGGCTATAATGCTGATACCTTTCGTACTGCCGCAGGTTTTGATGTCACCGCTGTGCGGATGGCTCTCAGACAGGATCGGCTCCAGGTTATTAAGCTCGGCCGGCCTTTTAATATCCGCACTGGGACTCATAGGATTCATGTGGATCAGCCCGTCCACGTCATATACACAACTTGTAATAAGCATGACAATAATGGGATTTGGTTCGGGAATGTTCTTCTCCCCGAATACCAAGGCCATAATGCAGGCCGTGCCCGTGGAAAAAAGGGGGATAGCCGGCGGAGTGAGGACCATGATGAACAACCTCGGTATGATAATAAGCATGGCGTTTTCCATGGCGGTCATATCGTCAAGCATAACCCCGGAGGCGTTCGCCGGACTTTTTACGGGAACGCAGGTGGGGACGAAGGGAATAGCGGTCGGGGAATTCATAACAGGTTTAAGGACAATATTTTTCATATCATTTTTAATAAGCCTGTTAGCGGCGTTCATCTCATACCTGAGGGGCGCGGAGCCGGACTGGCGCCACGACGCAAGGCATCAGGAAGCCGTTATACCTGAAGGGAAAAACGGTGATTTTTAATGTGCTATTTGAAAAGTTACTCCGGAAAGCGGATTATTACCCTGAAAAGTTCCGACAATGTCGGCACAATTAGCGGCGCACGGAAATAAATTTTTCAATTATCTGTCATATAGTATGTTCAGGCTTCTTATTAAAACATAGTCTCTGAACTTCCTGCGTTGACACCCGATGAGCATCTGCTTATATTAGTGAAAATATAGAGGGAAAAATATGAGCAGACTGCGTAAATCCGGATAATACGGCCTCGTTGATAGCCAGGACAACCATCTGCCTAACCCTGGCAGGATAGTGGCCCTTTAAAGGCCCCTTGATGCCTAACTCGTCTTTTTTTTTAGCAAGGCAAGCTCATGCCCAACGGCAGCCAGAGCATCCTTGGTTTGAACAAGTTCTTTGTCGATTTGCGCAAGGCTTTCTATTGGGACCATTGATTTCTTTTTGCCCGGTT
>JAJFUW010000082.1 GCA_021372235.1 Spirochaetia bacterium | reverse complement strand
TTGGGTTTAAAACACTTGCAGAAGTATGGCCTTCAATAAGAGAAAATTTTCGCATAAAAGGCATAAAAGATTGGATTGACTATGTATTACGAAAATACTCTATATCCGCTTCAAGATAAGTTGTTGTCATTGGTTAACAGACTTGATACATCTTTTTATCTCACCGGAGGTACTGCTTTAAGCAGATTTCATTTTAACCATAGCTATTCTGACGGCCATGATTTTTTTGTAAACAGCGACCGGAAATTAAAGGATTATGTAAGACTTATTATTCAATCCCTTGCCGGGAACGGGATGAAATATATAATCGAAAACAGGGACGAGTCATTTTGCCGCCTTATAGTGGAAGATATACTTAAAGTGGATTTTGTAAATGATGTGCCGGCATATTTTGGAGTGGTTGAACTGAGAATGTCGGATGTTTGTTAAAAAACAGATAATCCGATGAATATTCTTGCAAACAAGATCACGGCGTTTTCCGACAGGGAAGAACCGAAAGACGTATCTGATATCTGGATTATTTCGAAACATTTACCCATAGACTGGAAGACGGTGTTTACGGCGGCCGACAGCAAGGCGGCAGGCATAAATGCGCCTGTCATAGCTGAAAAAATTGAAGAATATGATATTGCCAGCCTTGATAGGATAAAGTGGATAAACAGGCCGACGGATGAGGAATTTAGAAATGACATGGCAAAAGTGGTTGAGGGTATATTGCGTATAAGATAAGCATTGTTTACCCGCGCGTCCAACCAAAAATTAGCCCTGACAAAATTGGCCGATAATTGATATGAATAATTTCGAATAAGTGCATTTTTTTAGTGCATTAACTCCACAAATACCGTATACTTATTATGCCCCGGGGTTGAGTCTACCTTGTAGCTCGTAAAACCCCTCTATATCCCCGGGGTATAAATTTTCTAACGCCGGAAAATAACAACCGAAAGGCTGACCGTGATAACCTGTATTGATTTTGAACTGGCAAATCCTTCGTGGGAGAGCGTCTGTTCCATGGGCGTATCCGTCATAGAGGACGGGAAAATAACATTTACGTACAACACCCTGATAAAACCCCACCCGGATTACTCTGCTTTTAACAGGGATAACATCAGAGTCCACGGGATAAAACCGGAGATGGTACAGGACGCGCCGGAGTTTGACGCGGTCTACGCAGTGATAAAACCGTACATAGAGGGAGCGGTGCTGGCGGCCCACGGCGGGGATTTTGACATCACGTGCCTGCGCGACATGCTTACCATATACCACCTGCCCATACCTTCTTTTGAGTACATAGACACGCACCTGATAGCCAGGGCAACGTGGAAGGAACTGGAGAACCACAAATTAAAGACCGTGGCGGAGTACCTGGGCCTCGACCACAAACACCACGACGCGGGCAATGACGCGTATTCGAGCGCTATGATAATAACGAAGTCCATGGAGATACACGGGACCACCGACATTTATAAGCTGGCGGAGATGCTGGGGATAAACATAGGCAGGATAACGGCCGGCTGCGGGTACGTCCTGTCAACGGTGAAGTTCGCGGCCAGGCGCGAGGCGAGAAAACTCGCCCGGCAGCAATATATCCAGGCGCAGAGGGACAAACAGATGGAGAGGAAAAGACAGGCACAGGACAAAGCAGGGAATAAAGGGATAAAATAACCACCGCAGCGAGGCCGCGTGGGAGGCACGCCTGCAAAAATTGTTTTAGTCGCCATTGCAGCCGGAGACTTTTTACAGGTACGGCAGTTGAGGTGATTTTTTACTGCAAAAGGGGATGTCATGGAAAATACAAACGAAATACAGAGGCAGATCGCAACACCAAAAAAGAAAATGCCGGGCAGCGTCATCGGTGTGATAGCCTCGGCATCGGTTTTTCTGGCGCTGAACGTCATAGCGGGCATACTGGCAAACAATATTATTTCCGCCTTCGTAACGGTTTTAATCTGGGGGCTGATACTTTTCTTTTTTGCACGCGGGGGCAGACTCTCCAGGTGGCTGCTGACCATATATTCACTGCTAACCATCGGGGGGCTTGCGGCCGCGGTAATCGTGCCGTCCATATCGAAAGGCTTCAATTTTGTAAACCTGCTTGTGATTCTTGTGGTATCATCGCCGGTCATGGCAACGCTGGCATTTGCATATAAAAAAAGCGCGAGACAATATGCGGGGCTGTACTGTCCCGCGTGCGGCTCTGCAAAGGTAAGATCAGGGGATATAATGTACAGAGAGGTTGTGTGCAAGGAGTGCGGGGGCAGGTGGAAATAGTATTTAAAACTGTTGTCGCTGAAATACAACGTTCTGCGATTTTATGCAGTATGTGTGATTACCATTGCCGCACCTGGCAGAACGGGTTTTTGTTATATGTTTACTCCCCGTCAACCTATCCGGTGCCGTATCAGATTGATGGCTCAAGAAAGTAAAAATACTAAACGGAGGTAACAGAATGAAGAAGTTTGCAATTGTTCTGGCAATAGTGTCCGCATTCGCGGCAGTATCGTCCGCGGCATACGCCGTAACAGCGGCAGCAGGTGTGACCAAATCAGCTTCAACCGCAGGCGGTTCGCTGATAGAAAAGGGCAAGGATATAGGCAAGGCAGCGGCAGCCAAAGGCACACAGGCAGGCTTAAACGCGGTCGTCGAGGGCAACGTATCGGGTACAACGATGAAAGAAAAGGCAAAATCAGTGGCCAAGACATCCGGAACAGCAGCAAAAGCAGAGGCCGTCAAGCAGGGCAAAGCAGCACTCGGATTACCGGCAGCGGTCACGGCAGCGGCAAAAAACAGGGTAATGGCGCCGGGAGCTGCAAAGGTAACAGCGGCATCGGCAGCACTCACAACCGCGGCAGTGGATGCGGCAGCAACGACAGTTGAAGCAGCGGCAACCCCGTCAGCAAAAGCCAGAGGCACAGGCGGACTTTTCAAAAAATTGTTGGGAAAATAAGACAGGTTTTTATAAATAAAACAGGCCGCCGAAGGGCGGCCTGTTTTATTTTAACGGGCAGTTGTATTTCTACGTGTATTTGTAGCGACAGAATCCGGCTGCAGTATGCCGGGGCCTGTCTGACGGCAGCTGGAGCGGTATATTGGCTATGACAAGTTCGATTCGCACATATTTATTTTTGCTCCCCCGTATGGTATAATTATATATGATTTCTAACCAGGGGGGCTTTCATGAGGGATGGCACTATCAGGGACCGGATAGTTCTACTGTTGCTGATGGCTGTTGTATCCGTTTTATTATTTTCTCCGGTGTTCGCTGTCACAAAAAATCCTTCAAAACCCATGCATATAACGGTCATCTCCGATGACAATTATCCCCCTTATATTTTCCGTGATAATGAAAAAAAACTTCATGGCATACTCGTTGACCAGTGGGAACTGTGGCAGAAAAAAACCGGCGTCGCGGTCGACATCAAAGCCATGGACTGGGCACTCGCACAGAAATATATGGAAGACGGCAAGGCCGATGTCATAGACACCATTTTTTACACGCCTGAAAGGGCAAAAAAATACGATTTTTCTCCTCCTTACTGCTCCATAGAAGTGCCTGTCTTCTTCTCCAGGGAAATATCCGGGATAAACGGCCTGAATTCCATGCGCGGTTTTGCCATTGCAGTCAAATCGGGCGACGCTTGCATAAACGTATTCAAAGCCGGCGGGGTCAATATCCTGATAGAGTACCCGAACTATGAATCCATCATCAGAGACGCGGCCGCGGGTAAGGTCAAAATATTCTGCGTTGACAAGCCGGCCGCGTTATATTATCTGAACAAGACCGGTATGCGCGGAGAGTTCCGCATGACAGCACCGCTCTATACGGGCAGGTTCCACCGGGCCGTAAAAAAAGCTGATACGGCGACACTGGCACTGGTAAATGAGGGGTTCAAAAAAATATCAAAAAGAGAATACAAAGCAATCGACCACAGGTGGATGGGGACCGGGATGGACGGCAGGAATATCGCACGTGCGGCCGTTCCGATAGCCGGCGGCGCGGCGGTAATAATAGCGCTGCTGCTGCTTTGGAATTTGTCACTGAAGGTACAGGTGGATTCAAAAACAAAAGAACTGGCGGAATCGGAGGAAAAATTCAGGACGCTCGCGGAACAGTCCCTGCTGGGGACGTTGATATTAATGGACGGAGCGCTCGTTTATATGAACAGCGGCATGGAAAAAATAACAGGCTACTCTTTTGAGGAAATGAAAAGCCGGCAGGGCTTCGGCCTGGAGAGGCTGTTTGCCCGAGAAGATGCGGAAGATATAAAGGACTACATGTCGCATGCATCAATGGAGGAGTACGGATATGAAGCAAAAATGCAGGTTAAAATAACCGCAAAAGACGGAACGAACAAGTGGGTGGAGATATATGGCAAGGTGATAAAATTCACGGGTAAAGCGGCCGTAATAGCAAGCATGGTGGATGTCACGCAGGTCAAACTGGCCCAGGATATGCTGAAAAAGACGGTGGAAATACTGCGGGAGAGTAATGCCGAACTCGAGAAATTTGCCTATGTGGCGTCACATGACCTCCAGGAGCCCCTGCGTACGATATCCAGCTATGCAGAACTCATAGACAGCCGTTATGGCCATAAGATTGACCCCGAGGCAATGGAATTTTTCAGGTTCATCAAGGAAAACGCCAGGCTGATGAAAAACTTGATAAGGGACCTGCTGGATTACTCGAGGCTGAATAAAACCGGTGTGACAGAACAGGTGGATACTGCTGACACGGTGCGCGAGTGTCTGCAGGCATTGAATGGCCAGATAAGCGATAAAAAGGCGGTGATAGAGCAGGGAGAACTGCCGGTGGTAACAGCTTACCGCAGCCAGATGCTGCAGCTGTTCGTGAACCTCATCAGCAACGCAATAAAATTTACGGCGCCGGGCGTACTGCCGGTTGTAAAGATAGGGGCTGTGCGGGGCAGTGGGGAATGGGTTTTTCATGTCAGTGATAATGGTATTGGAATAGACAAAATGTACCATGATAGGATATTTGATATATTTTCGAGACTGCATTCATCCGAAGAATACGAGGGCACAGGCATAGGGCTGGCGCTGTGCAAAAAAATAGTGACCAAACTGGGCGGAAAAATATGGCTGGAGTCGGAAATGGGCAAGGGCACGACGTTTTATTTCACGGTGCCGGACCTGAAAAACTGATAGCAAACTGCACATCAAAGGCGTCTCATGTCTCAAAAGGCAATAGAAGCAAAGCACAAATCCTAAATCGTACGTTTCAAAATACAAACTCACTCCAACCTCCAAATTACAGTCTCTGAGTTCAACCCCCATTGACTTGCATGTTTTTATGTTGTATTATACAGGCATAACAGGAACTATTCGTGCCGGGGGATTTAGGAAAAACTAAAAAACATGCAAGCCCATACTCTATGTACTGCTTGCTGTTTTAGTGTAACGATACACTAAAGTACTCCGAGGTGGTATGGAATGAAACGGAAAACGGGGAACAAGGCTGGAGTCGCCGCCACTCTGTTTATTTCAATCCTGTTTTTCTGCATGCTCCCGCTGTCCGGGTTTGGGGCTTCATGCGTTCCTGTCTCGGCCCGGATATGCGTCGGCGCTGATGATGAAGCCAATGTCTGGATAAACGGTAATGTTGTCGACGACGGCACCAGTTTCCACGGCGCGGCAACTCCGCCCTGCGCCGACATACCAATCGCCTACCTGAACCTCTCCGGCAACAACACTGTTGCGGTAAAAAACAACAATACTATTTCGGGATATGTATGGGCCAGCTGGGTCATAGATTTTACATGTTCAAACGGCAGCCACACTTACGTAACCGGTTCCGATGGCAATGTCACTTATTTTAACCAGTCAACGACCGCGAGCGCCACTCCCGAACCCGACGGCGCCACGCTGTGGTACCGGCCCGGTTACGGCAATATGACCGGCTGGGGAACCCCGACCTATGTGACAAACCCGGCCGCCATATGGTTCAATCCCGTCGCCGACCCCATAAACGGCGGCTACCTGCAGCCGCTTTCATACAAAGGCATGGGCGGCGATATCCCGGGGACGCCGGACCAGGCGCCGGCCGGGCAGGTACTCTATTTCAGGCAGACATTTTCATTTCTGGCGCCCGTGACCATTACAAAGACGATAAACAAAACCGTCTTTTCCCTCAACGAGACAGTCACTTACTGTTTTAATTATTCCAACCCCGAACCCGAAGCCAGGGTATTTGACCTCTGGGATACCATCCCCGCCGTGACTGATTTCATAGGATGTACCGGCGGATGTACGACAACAACTTATGGAAGCAATGTGGTGGTGAGCTGGCCG
>JAJFUW010000052.1 GCA_021372235.1 Spirochaetia bacterium | reverse complement strand
CCGCGGTATTTCAGGTAGTTCCTGAAAGTATCGAACACGGTGAAGGTGCGGGCGTTGCCGATATGGAAATAGTTGTAAACCGTGGGCCCGCAGGCGTACATCTTTACCTCGCCGGGGGTTATCGGGACGAACTTTTCAACTTTGCGTGTAAGGGTGTTGTATAACTTCATAAGGCTCCTGTTAAGTTAAAATTTAAAAGTCAAAACCAAAAAGTACAAATCAAAATTAAGTGCAATTGGTTGTACAAACAGTTGCTTGTATTTTTACCTTTAAAGTTGCACTTTTTGGTTTTAACTTTTTACTTTTAGCAGCGCCACCGCATGTGCGGCTACGCCTTCCTTGCTTCCCGTGAAACCCATTCCTTCTTCGGTCGTGGCCTTTATTCCAACCTGTTTCGGGCTGACACCCAGGATTGCAGAGATGCTGTTCTTTATCTCATCAATGTGCGCGGCTATTTTTGGGTATTCCGCCACGAGCACGGTGTCAATATTTTCCACCGTGTAGCCCTCTTTTTCTATCAGCGCCTTGACCCTGGCGAGCAGTTCGGTGGAACGTATGCCCCTGATAGACTCGTCCTTGTTGGAAAAATAAAACCCTATGTCGCGCAGTCCCGCGGCGCCCAGCATGGCGTCCATGACCGCGTGTATGAGCACGTCCGCGTCAGAGTGGCCGTCCAGGCCGAACTCCGCGTTTTTAAATTCAACACCGCCGATAAAAAGACGTCTGCCGCGGGTTAAGCGGTGGACATCATAACCAATTCCAATTCTCATATAATACCTCGGTTTAATTAAACGCGTTTTTTCATTTTAACAATGTCCGTTTTGACCGTAATTTTAAGGTTAGTTTCAGAGTCCTCCACAACCCTCACCCTTATCCCCGCCGCCTCAAACACCGAAGCGTCGTCCGTTGGTTTCAATTTTTCCAGTTTTTTCAGGTCGTAGAGTTTTTCCAGAGTGTTATAGTCAAAACCCTGCGGTGTATGCGCTGTGCGCAGGTTTTCCCTGTTGAGCGTCGACTTTATATATCCGTTTTTTACCTCTTTGACCGTCGCGTATATCCTGTTAACCGGTATGACGGCCTTTTCCTTTTTTAGCGCCGATATTATGCTTTTGATGACCGCCTGGCTGACGTGCGGCCTGGCGCCGTCATGTATGAGGACGTTTTTGGGTCTGCAGCTTTTGATGAAACGAACGGCGTTATAGACGGAGTTGAACCTCTCGGCCCCTCCGTCTATAACGCCTATTACCTTTTTATAACCGTATTTTTTGACGATGGCGATCTCGGTAAAAAGCCTGTAGTCCGGGGAGACAACGATGACTATCGCGTCTATCGCCCCTGATGCCTCAAAGTTGTCTATGGCGTGGGCCAGTATTTCGCGGCCCCCCGCTTTGACAAACTGCTTCGGCGTTTCTGACTTGAACCTCTTGCCCGAGCCCGCTGCCACTATTACGGCTATGTTTTTCACTATATGTTTTCCTTTTGCGTGTTATTCTCAGGCTGCTGTGTTGCTGTCTCCTGAGGCTGCTGTACCGGCTGTTCCCGGAACTGCGGTGCAGATTCCTGTGACTGCTGCTGCACGGGCCGGTCGTTTGACTGCCCTGCCTGCGGCTGCGCCTGGGTCTGCTGTCCCTGCTGCCGGTCACGGTTGCGGTCAAAATGCCTTCCGCCGCGTTCCCTGCCGCCGCGGTGGCCCCTGTCCCTGCCGTGACCGCGTTCGCGTCCCTGACCCTGGCCCTGTCCCTGACCCTGCTGCCTGCCGGATAACTGGCTCTGAGCCTCGGGTGTCCTGGCAAATATCATCCTTCCAGCGTCCGTCTGGAGCACGTTCGTGACGATAACTTCGATTTTTTTGCCCATCATGCGCCTGGCGCCGTCTATGACTATCATCGTTCCGTCGCCCAAATATGCGATGCCCTGTTCCTTTTCCTTACCCTCTTTTATGACCTTTACCTGTATCTTTTCCCCGGGCAGGAATGTCGGCTTGATGGAATTGGAAAGGTCGTTAATGTTCAGGACCTTTACTCCCTGTATTTCGGCGATTTTATTGAGGTTAAAATCGTTCGTCAATATTTTTGCGCCGATATCTTTTGCAAGCGCCACGAGTTTCTCGTCAACCAGGCGGGTAAACTTATAATCCTTATCGATTATGTCCACTGTCACGCCGGGAACCTTTTTCAGTTCCTTCAGCAGGTCAAGGCCCCTGCGGCCCTTTGCCCTCTTCATGTTGTCCGACGAGTCGGCGATAAACTGCAGTTCATGCAGGACAAATTTCGGGACCAACAGGATTCCTTCCATAAAGCCCGTCCTGCAGATGTCGTTTATCCTTCCGTCAATGATTACACTCGTATCGAGCAGTTTCTTTGACAGGTTGCTTTTCTTGATCTTGCCCATGTACGAAAGGTACTGGGCGAGTATGATCAATACGAAAACCCCGGAAACCACCCCTAAAAGCAAATAAACTTTTTGCATCTCCATGTATTTCACCTCCTCTCTTTTTAAATTTAAATTTCAGATTTCAGTTGCCTATATGATTGCTTTCAGTTCCTCCACGTTGCCTGTCTTTTTTATCTCCATGGCCGTCTTTACATTCGCGGAGCGCGACGGTATCACACACCGCTCGAACCCGAGCCTCTCGGCCTCGGCCACGCGCGCCTCCATGAACTGCACCGGCCTTACCTCGCCGTCGAGGGATAGTTCTCCTATGAAAACCGTCTTCATGGAGACCGGGGCCTCCTTGAAACTCGAATATATGGCCGCGGCAACCCCCAGGTCCGCGCCCGTTTCCACAACCTTGATCCCGCCTGCCACGTTCGCAAAAATGTCGTGGTTCTCCAGGTGCAGATTCAGGCTCTTTTCCAGTATGGCCAGCGTTAGCAGGAACCTGTTATAGTCTATCCCCGTGACAGTCCTCTGCGGCATGCCAAAATTGCGGCGCGCCGAGAGCGCCTGTATCTCCAGCAGCAGGGGTCTCGTGCCTTCCAGTACTGTCACGATGGCGCTGCCTTTTTTGTCTTCTTTCAGGTTATCCAGGAGCATTTTCGACGGGCTTTTTACCTCTTTTATCCCGCTCCCTGTCATTTCAAATATCCCTATCTCGTTGGTCGAGCCGAACCTGTTTTTTACCGCGCGCAGGACCTTGAACTGGTAGTATTGCTCCGCCTCAAAATACATGACAGCGTCAACCATGTGCTCCAGCATCTTTGGCCCCGCTATGTTGCCGTCCTTGGTCACGTGGCCGATTATGATGACCGGCACGCCCGAGCGTTTCGCGGCGTACATCAGGTGTGCGCACGATTCCTTTACCTGGCCGACCGTACCCGCCAGCGACGTTATGTCTTCTTTGTAAACGGTCTGTATGGAATCTATGACCATCAATACGGGCTTTTCTTTTTCGGCTATCGCCGTTATCTTCTCCACGCCGGTTTCTATGACCAGTTTTAGGTTCTTTGAATGTATGGAACACCTGTCGGCGCGCAGTTTTATCTGCTCGAGCGACTCTTCGCCGGACACGTACAGCACCGTACCGTACGCATTGGCTACCCTGTCCGCTATGTCGAGTGCCAGCGTTGATTTGCCCACGCCCGGCTCGCCGCCCAGAAGCGCCAGCGAGCCCTTTACTATGCCTCCTCCAAAGACCCTGTCTATCTCGTCAAGCCCGGTCTTTAACCGCTCTTCATTCTTTATGTCGATATCTTCCAGGGAACTTATCTTTGTCCCGGCAAAACCGCGGTAATCCGGTCCTTTTGACGGCCCGCAGAGCGCCTCTTCGGCATACGTATTAAACTCTCCGCATGTCGGGCATTTGCCGAGCCACTTGGGAGAGCTGGCGCCGCAACTTCCGCAATAAAATATTGTCTTTGTTTTAGCCAAGTTCTTAACCGCCTTTTTACCGTCAATTAACAATTAATAATAACGGCATTCCTTCATTATTAATTAAATCGTAAGGTCCTTGTTCTTGATCTTCCCCGCCACCATCGCCACAAATTCCTCCGCATTGACCCCTTTTTCCTCTTCGCCCGTGCGCTTGCGGGTCGAGATTGTGCCCGAATCCGCCTCTTTGTCCCCTAAAACCAGCATGTACGGCACCTTTTGCATCGTGGCTTCGCGTATCTTGGCGCCTATCTTTTCATTATCATTATTTAAGACCGTGCGTATGCCCGCGGCCCTGCATTTTTCCAGTATCTGCTCCCCGTAGGCAGCGCTGCGCTCCGTTATAGTGAGTATCGCCACCTGCACGGGCGCCAGCCACAAGGGAAATGCGCCTTTATAATGCTCTATAAGCACGCCAAAGAACCTCTCGAGCGAGCCCATGAGCGCCCTGTGTATCATGATGGGCCTGTGTTCCTTGCCGTCACTGCCGACATAGGTCATGTCAAACCGCTCGGGCAGGGCAAAATCCACCTGGATGGTGGAACACTGCCACGTCCTGTTGAGGGCGTCCTTAATCTTCAGGTCTATCTTTGGCCCGTAGAACGCCCCGCCGCCCTCGTCAACCGAGAATTTCAGGCCGGCCTTCGAAAGCCCTGCTTTCAGCGCGTCCTCGGCTTTTGTCCACATGTCATCCGTGCCGATGTGCTCCGGAGGCTTGGTGGAGAGATATACCTCGAACTCGGTAAAACCGAACGTCCTGATAATATAGAGGACGAAATTGATGGCGTTAATGACCTCGGCCTCGACCTGGTCCTCCCTGCAGAATATGTGGGCGTCGTCCTGCGTGAAACCGCGGACCCTCATGAGCCCGTGCAGGACGCCGGATTTTTCGTACCTGTAAACCGTTCCAAGTTCGCACCAGCGCAGAGGCAGGTCACGGTAACTTTTCGTGGAGTTCTTGTACATCAGTATGTGGAACGGGCAGTTCATCGGTTTCAGCTGGTATTCCATGTCGTCTATCTTCATGGTATCAAACATGTTGTCTCGGTAAAAACCCGTATGTCCCGACGTATTCCACAGGTCGAGTTTGGCTATATGCGGCGAAAATACCAGGTCGTAACCGTGCTTTAGATGTTCGTTGCGCCAGAAATCCTCCATCTCTTTGCGGATGAGGCCGCCTTTCGGGTGCCAGTAAATAAGCCCCGGGCCGTATTCCTCATGGGTGGAGAAAAGGTCCAATTCCTTGCCAAGTTTGCGGTGGTCGCGCTGTTTGGCCTCTTCCAGTCCGTTTAAGTACGCTTCCAGCATCTCTTTTTTCGGAAACGATATGCCGTATATCCTCTGGAGCATCTTGTTTTTTTCATTCCCGCGCCAGTAGGCGCCGGCAACCTTCATGAGTTTGAACGACTTTATTTTTTTTACCAGCCCTATGTGGGGGCCGCGGCACAAATCGACGAATTTGTCGAGGGTGTATATGCTGATGACCGAACCTTCCGGTATGCCCTGCAATATCTCGAGTTTGTAAGTCTCGTTCATATCGGAGAACCTTTTTTCCGCCTCCTGTTTCGAGACCTCTTCGCGTTTGAAAACGGCGTTCTCTTCCGTCACCTTTTTCATCTCTTCCTCTATCTTCGCCAGGTCGTCCTCCGTGAACGGCCTGTCTCTGTCAAAATCATAGTAAAATCCTTCGTCAATCGAAGGCCCTATGGTCACTTTCGTCTCGGGCCATAGCCTTTTGACGGCCGCGGCCATGAGGTGCGAGGTCGAATGCCAGAACGTTGCCCTGCCCTCGGGGTCGTCAAAGGTCAGCGCCTTGAGATCACCCGATTCGGTCACGGGAGTTCCCGTGTCCACCATCCTGCCGTTCACTTTGGCTGCCAGCACGCCCTGCAGTTCGGGGGCGTTTTCCTTTATGATGTCAATCGCGCGCTTGCCGGAAGGAACGGTGATGTTCTTGCCGTTAAAACTTAAATTTAAATCAGCCATAAAATCCTCCTGAAGTTCGGTTAAGTCAAAAGTTAAAACTCAAAACTAATGTCAATTGGTTGCACAAACAGTTGCTTTTACTTTTGCCTTTTAAATTGTACTTTTTGGTTTTGAATTTTAAATTTTAACTTTCCTTGTTTGTCATGGAAAACGTCAACTGTTCCAGTTCTATCGCCAGGTCCACGTTGCGTACCGCTATGCCTTCGGCCTCGAGCAGGTGTTTGCCCGCGAAATTCAGGACCCCTTTTACACCGGAGCCCTTCAGCCTCTCCATGACCCCGTCGAGCGACGCCTTTGGGGTCGTTATGATGACTATATCTATCTTCTGGCTCTTGATGACCTTTTCCAGTTCGTCAAAATGGTATATGTGCACGCCGTCCAATTCCCAGCCTACCTTGTCAGGGTCCACGTCAAAGCCCGCCACCGGCTTGAAGCCGCGCGAGAGGAACCCCTGATACATGAGCAGGGCCCTGCCGAGGTTGCCGGTGCCAATGACCGCGAGGCGCCACTGCCTGTGCGTGCCGAGTATCTTTGATATCTCCTGTTTTAACTGCTCGACGCCGTACCCAAACCCCCTGCGGCCAAATTTCCCGAAATAGGCCAGGTCTTTACGGACCTGCGCCGGGTTCAACCCCATTTTTTCCGCAACCTGCCCCGAGGAGATATACTCGACTCCCTGTGACGTCAACTCGCTGAAATATTTCAGGTAGAGTGACAGCCTGTTAACCGTTGGAGCGGGTATCTTCCTATTTGGCATCCTTGCCCACCGGATTTACCCCGCCGAAATTAAAAACATCGTTCAATTTGAACCCTGATTCCGGCTCGTGCGTTTTCATATATTCGTCTATCTGTTTCTGTTCCTCGCTCTGCTCCAGATCCTTTGAGGCCAGGAATAGTTTTTTTGCGTCACTGTCTATCTTCAGTATTTTGACCTTGATAGTCTCGCCTTTTTTATGGATCAGTTTGGACCTGTCCTTTATCGCCACCCTGCCTGTAACACCTTCACCCGCGTCTATGATCGCACCGCTGTCGTCAAAATCCATTATCCTGCCGTCGATGTAATCGCCTTCCTTATAGCGGGACGCAACCGTCACCCACGGAGATATGGTCAGCTGCTTTAACCCCAGTTGTATGCAATAGGCGTTTTTGTCGACGCCGATTATTTTGAATTCCTTTCTCTCGCCGGGCTTTAATACCTCGCTCAATGAGGCAAAAGGCGTCCATGCGATGTCTGCCGGTTGTATGAACGCATCTATGTTCTCTTCCAGTTCAATCTCCGCGCCCTCGCCCTCTTTTAACGTCTTCACCGTACCGAACACCCTGGCACCAACCGGATAACGTTCTTCCATAATGCTCCACGGGTTCTTTTCCAAACGCTTAACGCTCAAAATAACTCTGTTTTTTATCTCATCTATCTTTATTATACATGCCTTCAGCTCGTCGCCCGGCTTATAGATGTCCGACGCGGACTTAATCCTCTTGAAATAAGAGAGTTCGCCTGACGGGATAAACCCATCGAGCCCTCCCGGTATGGAAACCGTCATGCCCTCGGGCAGTATTTCCTTTACCTTTACGCCCAACCTGTCGCCGGGCTTGTTCTGATCCATGAAAGATTTGAACGGGTTGTCCTTCAGCCTTTTGGGGCTCAAAATAATCCTGCCTTTCTCATTGGAGACCACCATTACCTCGAGGTCCATTCCCTCATTTATACCTTCCCGGGCAACGTCGGTCACCGACGACCAGGACAGTTCCGAAAGCGGTATGAACGATTTAACCCCTGATTTCTCGACCTCTATGCCGTCAGGGAGCACCTGCATTACTTTTACCACGGCCTTTTCATTGACCGGGAAAGCCGTAGAGAGCGCGTCCGCCTCGGTTTTTTCCTTTTGCGTCATGTATTCCTTGTATGAAACGACCACGTTCCTTTTTTCCTCGTCCAGTTGTATGACTTTTAGCGGCAGCGTCTTGCCCGCTATGTCCTCGCCGTAAGATTTTGAGTGTGACATGGGGAGGAAAGCGGTCACGTTGGCGCCAAAGTCAATGATAAAACCGCCCTTGACGGACTTTATGACCCTGCCGTCCAGAAAACCGCCGTCTTTAAACGCATTTTTTACCTTGCCGAAAATTATTTTTTTGTCCGCAATTATCTTTGATAGAATCACAAACCCTTCGGCCGTCTCCACACGTTTTATGTGGACATCCACCTCGTCGCCGGGTTTCAGTTCGTCATAGTAGGTGTATTTCATCGTCTCGTCCTTTGGTATGAGCCCCTCGGACTTGTATTGCAGGTCGACAAATATATCCCCGTCCTGTTTGCGCAGAACTTTTCCCTTCACTATCATGCCGTCTCGTAGCATCAGTTGTCTCCCATTTTTTTCATTTTGTCGGTCACCGCCCGTATCACATCCGCCGACGTTGACGCTCCGGCACTAACACCGGCGTATTTTTTACCTTTAAACCACCGCTTTTTCAGTTCCATTTCGTCTTCTATCATATACGTGTCCGCAACTATTGCTTTGCTTATCTCATAGAGCCTGCGCGTGTTGGCGCTGTTCTTGCCGCCCAATATCACCATCACGTCCGAGTTCCGGGCCAGCGCTGTCACGGCCTCCTGCCTGCGGGCCGTCGCGTCGCATACCGTGTTGAATATCCTGACCTCGGCGTACCTGCTCGCAAAGGCATTTTTGTTTATCGCGTCCACAATAACCCTGAAATTATCAATGTTCAGGGTTGTCTGCGCCACTATCCCGACCTTTGTCTTCAGTCGCAATTTTTGTGCCTCTTCGGGGGAACTTACCACTCTGCAGTCTCCCTGGCAGTGTCCCAGTATGCCTTTTACCTCCAGGTGGTGTTTGTCCCCGACTATTATGACCTGATACCCTTTTTCAGCCAATTTTGCAACTATCAGGTGTATCTTTTTCACATAAGGACAGGTTGTGTCCAGCACCATCGTGTTTTTACTCTTTAACATGGCCTCTTCCGCCGCGGTGATGCCGTGAGCCGATACTATGACGTTTGACCCGTTTTTAATCCGCGACACCGACGCCGCGTGCTTTGCCCCGGCCTGCTCAAGTTTTCTGACCTCCTGCGGGTTGTGTATTATGTCGTGCAGGGAGTAAACGCCCTCGCCTTTTTTTTCCGCGGCGAATTTGCGGGCCATGGACACTGCCCGCTTCACCCCGAAACAAAAACCCGCCCCCCCGGCGACGCGAATCAGCATTTTATTTCTTTGGCGCCGTAAAATCGTCGCGCAGTTTCAATATATGTTCCATTATCCTGTCGGTTATCTGCCGGTAAACTTCTTTGCTTTCCTCTTTTGCCAGCAGGTCTTCAACCGTAAATGGCTCGCCGTATATCACCGTGAGCGGCACGAACGGTTTCGGCAGTAATTTTCCTTTTGGCCAGGCTTTGTATGAATTATGTATATAAACCGGGATTATCCCGCATTTTGCCCTGTATGCCATCATTCCGACGCCGGCCCTGCCGGCCTTTATCTCCCCATCGGGTGTCCTGGTACCCTCGGGATACATGCCCACTATCCAGCCGTCCTTTAACGCGTCTATGACCCTGGTCCATGCGTCCCTGTCAACCGCCCCGCGCTTGACCGGTATTGCTCCCATTTTTTCCATCATCCATCCCCATACCGGGACGTTAAACAGCGTGTCGCGCGCCATGAACCGGAATACCCTGCGCCATGAGCCGATGCCCATGAGCGGCGGGTCCCAGAAACTCGAATGATTCGCGGCCGCGATATAACCGCCTTTTAACGGGATGTTCTTCGCATTGATAACCTTTGTAAAATGGAACACGCGCAGTATGAACCATGAAATAATTTTCCAAAAATTATGCACGGTATATATCAGCCATTTCCGCTCGCGTGCGGCTGTTTTGTTCATTTTTTCCCCTCGAGTGACGTTATGAGGCTGAAAAATCTCGGAAATGAAGTGTTCACGCATTCGATGTCCTTGATCAAAAGACCGCTCTCCGATACAAGCGCCGCGGCAGAGAACGCCATCGCTATCCTGTGGTCGCCGAAAGAATCTATATCGGCGTATTTGAACGGCTTGCCGCCATTGCCGTGTATGACCATGCCGTCGGGCAACGCCTCGGCTTTTATGCCTATCCTCTTCAGGTTGGTCACCACCGTATTAATCCTGTCCGTTTCCTTGAACCGCAGTTCCTGTGCGTCCCTGATAACCGTCCTGCCCGTGGCAAAAGCCGCTGCAACCGCTATCACGGGTATCTCGTCTATGAGTTTTGGTATCAGCGCGCCGCCGATGGTTATGCCCTTCAGGTTTGAGGTCGAGGCGACTATGTCTCCCACGGGCTCGTTGTTGCGGTTTTTCATGTTTGTTATCCTGATCCTGCCGCCCATCTTTTTTATGACTTCTATAAGTCCCGTCCTGGTCGGATTCAACCCTATGTTTTTTACCGTGACTATGGATTTTTTCATCATCAGGCCGGCCATGATGAAATAAGCGGCCGATGAGAGGTCTCCGGGCACAAAAACCCGTTTTGCCTTCAGTTGGACGCCGGGTTTGACCGTAATCTTCCGGCCCTTAACCGAGACCGACGCGCCGAAATATTTGAGCATGCGTTCCGTATGGTCACGTGATTTTACAGGTTCCGTTATGACCGTGTCCCCCGAAGCATGGAGCGCCGCGAGTATTATCGCGGATTTTACCTGGGCGCTCGCCATTGGCATCCTGTAGTTCATGCCGTGCAGGTTTCCGCCGTAGACGGTCACGGGCGCCAGGTTGTTTGCGGCCTCAAATTTTGCCCCCATTTTCATCAGCGGTTCCATAACACGGTCCATGGGCCTTTTGACTATCTGTTTGTCGCCCGTGATAACCGTGGTAAATGGCTGTGCCGCCAGCACTCCGAGCGTCAGCCTGATGCCGGTCCCGGAGTTGCCGGTGTACAGAACTTCCTGCGGCTGGCGCAGCGAGTTCAAACCCTTGCCGTGAACCAGGTATGAAGCGCCTTTTTTTTCTATTTTAACGCCCATATCCTTGTAAACTTTTATGGTGTTCAGTGTGTCGTCCGCTTCCAGAAAATTGTCTATTCTGGTCACGCCCTTTGCCAGGCTGCCTATGATAACAGCCCTGTGCGACAGGGATTTATCCCCCTGTACATTTACAGTCCTGATACAGCCGTTGGACCGTGGCAGATGTATTTTTTTCATTTATCCAGTGACTCCCTTAATTTTTTCGAATGTTCAATATATTTTTTTATTCCGTTTATGTCGCTTTTTTCAACCATGGTGCGTATGCGCCCCAACTGCGCCATATAGCGGTCTGCCTGCTTCATTATTTCGCGCTTGTTCATGAGAAATATCTCGGACCATATCTCCCCGCCCGAAGCCGCTATCCTGGTCATGGACTTGAATCCTGTTCCTATAGCGTCCTTTTTTTTCCTGACGTTTTCTTCGTTCGCGTTGACCAGCGCAAAAGCCGCCATATGGGGTAAATGGCTGACACCCGCCATGACAGCGTCATGTTTTTGGGGCGTCATATACATGACCTTCATGCCCAGCGCTTTCCAAAAACCTTCCACCGCTTTCGCGCTTTTGCTTTTGGCCTTTGAACTGCCGGCGACTATGCATACCCCGCCGCGGTAAAGTTCCGCCCGCGCGCTGGCCGCGCCCGTCTTTTCTCCGCCGACCACCGGATGTGAGCCCGTAAACTGCCCGTTCGTGTCAAACATGGCCGTCTTTTCACAGACATTACCTTTGACGCTTCCCATATCCGTTACCGGCGTGTCCTTTGTGAGGAAAGGCTTTATCTCCCTGAACATGACCGGTATCATCATAACAGGCAGCGATATAACCACCAGTTCCGCGCCGGTTACGGCGGATTTGATGTCAACCGTAACCGTATCCGCGGCGCCTATTGAACGCGCCTTTTTCAGTCTGTCCATATTCCGGCCAAGCCCGCATACCTCGCGGGCCAGCTTTGCTTTTTTAACGGCAAGCCCGAGGCTCGCGCCCATGAATCCCATGCCAACTATGGTGACTTTTTTAAATCGCGGTTCCATAAACACCCCGATAAGTGTGACTCAAAACTCAAATTTGAAATTTTAAAAATGAAAACTTAGAGCCTAAAACCGCGGGTTTACCCTGCAGCCCTTAACTTTCATATTTCAAATTTCAGATTTATATTTTAGATTGCCCTTCCTATTGCCTTTGCTATCTTTTCGCACTCAAGCACCAGTTCCCTGTACTCCACGGGCAGCAGTGACTGGTCTCCGTCGGATAGGGCTTCGTCCGGTTTCGGATGAACCTCAATCGCTATACCGTCGGCTCCGGCCGCGACAGCCGCGCGCGCCATGGGCATGATAAGGGGCTTTTTGCCCGTTCCATGCGAAGGGTCAACGATGACCGGCAGGTGGGTCAGGCTCTTTACCAGCGGTACCGCCGACAGGTCCAGTGTGTTGCGGGTCGCAGTCTCAAAAGTCCTGATGCCGCGTTCGCACAGTATGACGTTCATGTTACCGTTGGCCAGTATGTACTCGGCCGACATTAGCCATTCATTTACCGTGGACATCATGCCCCTTTTTAACAGGACCGGTTTCTGCGTCTTGCCGACCTCTTTTAATAGCTCAAAGTTCTGCATGTTGCGCGCGCCGACCTGAAACATGTCCGCGTATTTGTTGACCAGTGCCACATGTCGTGTGTCCAGTATCTCCGTCACTATCGGCAGACCGTATTCTTCCCTCGCCTCCGCGAGCAGTTTCAGGCCCTCTTCTCCCATGCCCTGGAACGCGTAAGGCGAGGTTCTGGGCTTGAAGGCTCCGCCGCGCAGTATGTGTGCCCCCGCCTCTTTTACGGCTTTCGCCGTGGTCATTATCTGTTTTTTACTCTCAACCGAACACGGCCCGGCTATCATGACTACGGTCTTTCCGCCAATCTCCACGTTGCCGCATTCCACTATGGAATTTTCCTTCTTGAAATCCCTGCTGGCGAGCTTATAAGGTTTCAGTATCTGCATTACCTTGTCCACGCCGGAAAAACCCTCGAACGGCACACCCTGGAGTACGCGTTCGTCCCCTATGACGCCTATGATGGTCGTTTCCTTGCCGTGCGATACATGCGGCAATAGTTTAAACTCGCGTATCTTTGCGAGCACGTGGTCTATCTGTTTTTTTGATGCTTTCGGTTTCATTACGATAATCATTTCAAAAACCTCCCGTTTATTGTTTCAGGTTCCATGTCCCAGGTTACAAAATTATCCTGCAACATTACCCTGTAACTTTTCATTGACTTCTACACCGGGCCCGGTCCTGTAACCGTGTATTGGGCCTTGGAACCTGGAACAGTTTGTTTACAGCACCTGTTTTAAAGCTGCAATCAGCCGTTTGTTCTGCGAAGCTGTCCCGATCGTTATGCGTCCGTAGTTATCATACTGAGGCCTGATGATAACGCCTTTTTTCAGGAGTGCCTCAAATACCACATTGCAGTTTGCAGGAAATTTAACGAATATGAAATTCGCATTGGTTGGTACATACTCTATGCCCAGTTTTTCCAGTTCGGCATACAGGTATTTTTTTCCGTCATTGTTGTTTTTCAGCGTCTTTTCCACATGTGCTTTGTCGCGCAGTGCCGCTTCGGCAGCCGCCTGTGCCGGCATATTCACGTTGAACGACGCCCTGACGCGCTCTATTATCGAGATTATCTCCGGGTCGGCCGCCGCGTAACCCACGCGCACGCCGGCCAGTCCGTAAACCTTGGAGAATGTCCGCAGTACCACCAGGTTCGGGTATTTGGATAGGTACTGCATGCCGTCCGGGCAGTTTCTGTCGTCCACGAACTCAAAATAGGCCTCGTCAAGCGCCACTATGGTTTCAGGCTTAACAGCCTCCATGAACTTCTCGAAATCCTGTTTTGAAATGATCGTTCCGGTAGGATTGTTTGGGTTACACAGGTAGACAAGTTTGGTCCTGTCGGAGAGCCTTTTTATGAACCCGTCGATATCGTGTGCGAAATCTTTGTGCGGTATCATGATAGCCGTTCCGCCGGTCATGTCCGCGGCCGACTGGTAAACCGTGAATGACAGCGTTGAGAACACGACCTCGTCCCCGGGCGTTACAAACGCCTGTGCCAGCATGTTCAGGAGTTCGTTGGAGCCGTTGCCGAAAACCAACATGTCTTTTCTTATATTCAATTGCATGGCCAGCGCATTGCGCAGGTTATAGGCCGAAGACTCCGGGTACAGCGATACCTCCCCGAGTTTTTTTGCCATGGCCCTGACCGCGAGTTTTGAAGGCCCCATGGGATTTTCGTTAGACGCCAGTTTGATGATATCCTTTATCCCGTATTCCCTCCGAACCTCTTCTATGGGCTTACCCGGTATGTATGGCTTTATCTTCATAACGCCCCGGTTTGCTGCATTGTCAAATTTTCCCATGTTATATTCTCCTTAAAATAATAGTAAATCCCGAACGCCCGCCCATGGAACAGGGCGGTTATCCGGGATACGCAACTTTACTTACGGTTGTATTGGTTAAAACGCCTGTCACGCGCTAAAACCTCTGTGTTCAACTTTCATAAGTTTGCCCTATCCCGCCGCCGGCTCCGAACAAATGGGACCCGCCGGGCGCTTGTGAAATGATTTCACAAGCAAATCCATTATACTGTTTTTCCCACCGTAATACAACAAAAATATTAGATAAAGTGTAATGCGTCAGTCTCGCCGGATTATTACTCCCAAAACATTTTACTTTACACATATTACCCGTTCTATTATAATGTCTTTATCGGCCGGAGTGGTGAAATGGCAGACACAGGGGACTCAAAATCCCCCGCAGGCAACTGCATACCGGTTCAAGTCCGGTCTCCGGCACCAAAACTTCCGGGCTTTACCGGAAATTTTCAGAGATCAGACAGGAGAAACTATATAGGATATGCGGCATGGTTTCAGAACCGATGACTTTTGGTTTTCATCTCACAAAACGGGTGGACAATGAAAAAAGAACGCAGGGAATCCAGGAAACACCCCAGGTATACAAAGATTATACAGATGGAATGCGAAGTAGAACGCTTTCCTGATGACCTGTCCGGAGAGAAAGCCAAACTCAAATCCGGCGACACCTTCCGTGCCACCACAATCAACGTTTCAGAGACAGGCATGCTCATAAACTATGACTTTTTGCTCCCCGAGCGCACCATCATCAAAATATCCGTGAACGACAGGGCGTTCCCCAAAAAAATCGAGTTTCTCGCGCGCATAACATGGACCAAACGCAACGCCTACAAAATATTCGGCCGTTTCGCCGCCGGGCTGCAGTACGAGGACGCGGATAGCGACGATATCATGAAGCTCGTGGAGCATTTCGCGTAATCCTATGGACTATGGGAAGCACGCCTCCTTCTTAACAGCGCTCGTTTTATCCCTGTTGTTCTCATGGCTATATATATCTACAACCCCCGCTTCCGTTTACATGGGCGATGACGGTGAGACCATATCCGCGGCAAACACGCTCGGCATCCAGCACCCTCCCGGTTACCCGCTTCATACGATAACGGCAAAGGCCTTCTCTCTGATACCCGCAGGTGACCCGTCGTTCAGGGGCTGTCTGTTTTCCGTTTTCCTGGAACTGGCCTGTTTTCTCCTGGCTTACCTTGTCAGTAAACTGGCTCTCGATACGGCCGCCATTGGTACGCTGTCCGCGCTGACACTTTCCGTTGCGCCTGCAATTACCGCCGCGGGGTTCACCATATGGGAACAATCCATAATAGCCAAGGGCGGAATATATATAATGAATGTCCTTTTTACGCTCTCCCTCACAGCCGTGGCGCTTGTCCTTTACAGGGACAAAGCCAGACATGTAAAATACCTGTTCCTCTTTGCATTTATATACGGTCTGAGCCTCACCCACCACCATATGTCGCAGGAGATTGCCCTCCCCGCTTACGCCATATTGCTTTACCGGTCCGGGGTCCTGAAAAAAGCAGGACCACGCAGAATCGCCGCGGCCCTGCTATTTTTTGCGCTCGGTCTGTCCGCCTACATATACATGCCCATCCGCGCCAATACCGCCGTTTTAAACTGGGGTAGCCCTTCAACCTGGGACAATTTCTGGATGATGGTGACACGCTGGCAGTATGTGCGTTCGGAGATAACACGCTCGGCCGCGGGATCGCTCACCCAGGCATGGAAATACATGACGTCGGTTTCATACGCATTTGCCTATGCGGGTATACTTTTTGCGGCCGTTGGCATGGCGGTTTTTTACAGGAAGGAAAGGACCCTGTTCTGGTACTTCGTCTCAATACCCGTTCTGTTTCTGGGCGTCACCATGGTATACCTGAACCTCTCAAAGGACCGGTTGTACATAATGGAAACCTACATAACGCCCGTTTATTTCCCCCTGGCGCTGTTCGCGTGCGCCGGGCTTATCCGTGTCTCGGAAAAACTCTCATCCCTGCTGCGCTTAAATGCGGGTGCCATAGAAGCGGTCCTGCTGGCCGCGCTCTTATCGGCGCAGTGTGTGATGTTCTACCCAAAACTTGACAAGAGCAGGTATTTTTATGTTTACGACTACTGCCGAAATCTGCTGAACACCATGGACCCGCAGTCCGTACTTTTCACCACGGGCGACGGTGTGGTCTTCCCTACCTGGTACCTAAAATACGTGAAAAAATATAGGCCCGACGTGACGCTCGCGGGTTCCGCCGTCATCCCCATGCAATGGGTCCGTGACGGCATGAAAAAACAGAACCCGAACCTGCGCATGCCCGTCATAACGCAAAAAGTTGGCACCGAGTCCACGGGCTATATAATAAACGCCGTGATACGCGGCAACATCGCGAATTTTCCGGTATATTTTTCTTACAACAAGCCCGAAGAAAACTCCCTCGGCGACGAGTTTGCCATAGTCCCGAAAGGCATCGCGCAAAAAGTGCTCCCGAAACAGTTCGCCCGTGTGACCGGCCAGTACACGGTTATGACGGATTCCATGTGGAAATTCTACAACCTCCGCGGAGTCTTCGGCCGCGGCAGGAACTTTGCGTCCGGCACTTCAACCGGGCTTTATATAAAAGACTACGCGGTCTCCCTCAACTCGACCGGTATATTTTTTGAGGACAACGGTATGATGGACATGGCGCTCCAATATTTTACAAAGGCGCATTATTTTGACCCAACAGACCACGAGTTCATCTATAACATGGGCAACGCCGCCTACAACATGGGTGATATGACCAAAGCGGCACAACTCTACAGGGAATGCCTCCGGCTAAATCCCCGCTATGAATCAGGATGGTACAACCTGGGCGTAGCCTGCTATACCGCCCGGGACTACAAATGTGCGCTTGAATCCTTCAGGAAAGTAAAGGAACTCTCCCCCTCGAGGACCGATGTGGACGGCAATATATTCCTTCTTGAAAAATTAGCCCGATAAAAAAAGCCCGGCGTCAACCGGGCCCTGTCATTCATTATTAATTGTTTTTTAGTTCGTACGCCTGTCCACGACAAATTCTGATTTCGGGAATTTCTGTGCGTACTGTTTCAGTTCCGTTGCTATATCCTCAACCTGCGCGTAATGGGATAGCTTCCGTTTTATGTTCCATACCACCGATACCGAGAGGGTCATTATCGGGGTTCTTACCTCTTCCCCGCGCCTTGCATTTGTCACTATATAACCCTTTTCCCTGTCCGTTTTATCATAGTGCTGTCCTATGAGCAGGTCAAATGATTTGACCATCTCCGAACAAACCCTGGTGTATCTGTCATGCGAGGTGACCACGACAAAATTATCGCCTCCCATATAGCCGACCATATCGCCCCTGTCACCGGTTTCCCTGACCACGTCGTACAGGGTGGCTGCCACAAACTTCAGGACCGCGTCACCTTTTTCATAGCCGTAGCGTTTGTTGTAGTACTTAAAATCCTTCATGTCGACAAAACAGACCGCCAGTTTTGCGTCTCCGTCCATCCTGCGCGTCATCTCCTGCTGTACAAACAGCGCGTCGGGCAGGCCTGTCAGCGGGTTTATCCTGCCGCTCTTTTTTGCAAACTCATATATCTCCGCATCAAGAGTGATGTTCAGGTCAAAAATATCCGGGGAATCTACTTTATCCTTTAACAGGTCGTCCTGCAGGAACCTTGAAGATGTTATAAGGTCATTTATCCTTAAATTATACTTTTCCAGTATGTCCCGTATAGCGATGATCTTTTTTATCATGGTTTTTGAGAATTTCCTGTGACCCGACGGCAGCCTGACGGGTTTGATAAGCCCGAGGCTTTCCCAGTAGCGCAATGTACGCTCTGACAACCCGCTCAATTTTGCCGTCGCTCCGATACCTACCAGTTTTTCTTTCATTTAAACGATACCCCTCTTTCTTGTTTTGTATTTATATTTTATTTTTCACGCTACAACTGATGTTATTTGTAATTATTCAGTTAATGATTATAGTATATCAGCGGGTATGTTTTTTGTCAACTATTGATTTTTTTGATTTAATCGGTTAAACATGCCTTTAAGCTCATTTGTTTTTCCGTTTCCTGTGATAATTATTTTGAAAGTTAAAACGCTTCAATACAGTTTTGTTTTGATAATATATTTAGCCGTTCATTTAAAATAAACAAAACTCTATAGGTTGTGCGACTATGGCACTGTTAAACGAAACCAAACTCTTGACATTTTGTCTAAAATTCACTATTATTAACGCATATACTAATAACATTTTTCTATGAGGTGACATCCAAATGGCAAAGAAAACCGCAGTTAAAAACCCTAAACCTGACGCCCCTGTAAATGCCGAGGCCGGTTATATCCAGACTATAGTTATCTCGGCCGTTATTTTTGTTGCGGCTATTATACTGGGCGTCGTGTATACATCAGTCCGTTCCAGCCAGCTCGAAAAAGCCGCTCGGGTTCAGGTACAGCAGCAGGCCGTTGAACAACCTGCGGTCTCACCGGAGATAGACCCTACAACCGGCGCTCCGCGGTATACTGCGCAGTCTGCAGCGCAGGCGGCGGCAAATGCCGCGGCAGTGGCAGCCAGAGGAGCCGCAAATAGCGCCCCGACAACTGTTCCCGTGGCACCCGCAACACCTACCCCTGCCGACCCGGCTGTCCGCTGCAAACCCATAGTCAACCAGGACGTGGATTCAAAGGCCAATATCTGGAGGATAGATTACTAAGACGCCAAATTCCTGTATGACAACCATAATGTCCTGTTTGTAGACGCGCGCGGCGCGAACGAGTATGCCGAAGCGCATATAAAAGGCGCCATCAATATACCCGTCAATACCACAAAAGAAGAACTCGATAAGATGGCCGGCCAACTGAAAGGCAAGGTTCTCATCACCTATTGCCACGGCATAGGCTGCCACCTCTCCGACAAGACCGCCTACATGCTGTTCGATAACGGTTACAAAAAGGTCGCGATCTTTTTTGGCGGATGGCCGAAATGGAACGAGCATAACGGCCCCATAGACAAGAAATAATAAACCACCAAAAGACGGCTTCAAAACCGCTTTTTGTATTTAAAGGGGTATCATACATGGCAAAAACAACTATTCCGGCTCCGGCGCTGACGGTCAGGTCTCTTATAGACCGTTTATTCGCCTTTCTGCGCCACCCTATAACCCTGGCATTTTTTAAACTCCTGCTCGGCATGCTGTTCATACTTTCCAGCATTTCAAAGATAGAAAATCCGGCCAAATTCGCCGACGCCATAGAAGCGTACAAGATAGTCCCCGGGGCGTTCGTCTGGCCCATGGTCTATACCATGCCCTGGATACAGATAATCGCCGGTGCCTGCCTCATACTGGACATCTTCGCGCAGAGCGCGTCATTTGTTATTTCGGGCCTGCTGGTCGTATATATCATTGCCATATCACAGGCCTGGGCGCGCGGGTTCGAGATGGAATGCGGATGTTTTGACCTCATAGAAGCCCTCGAGGACAAGGTCGGCTGGCGTTCGATAGTGCGGGACCTTGTTTTGCTGGGGATGTCTGGGTGCGTTTTTTTGTTTGACAGGAACGGGCTGAACTTTTGGGGGTTATTTAATCGCAAATCCCAAATCTCGGATGTCAAACCAACTGCCGCCGTTTCCGTTTCTAAAAAAAGGAATGCTAAAATAAAAAAGCAGGCGTAAGTTTCACAACGGCATATGCAAAAAATATAAAGCCGGCATCTCTGCCGGCTTTATATTTTTTGCAGTCTATAGGAACTTCTTTATTTTTCCGACTGCCTCGGAATGGACCCTTTCGTTGTTTGACATGATGACGTTATATTCCTCTGTCAGGTCCAGATTGCGCAGGCCGAACTCATTGCCGTGTTCGTCGGTCAATACCGCCTTTGCATGGCGCGCTATCAGGAAAAAAGGCGCAAAATTTTCCGGTGTCAGTTTGCCGCGCACATCTATGAAACATTTTGCCCCTCCCCTGACGACCAACATCAGTTCACCGACCGTGGCTCCCAGGGAGCGGACTATGCCAAAATCATGAAAAATTTCCTCCCTGAAAGTTCCTCCCGTCTTTAATACCGTGTCCGTGCAGGCAAATAATATCATATCCGCCGGTTCTTTCGCGGCCTTTTCCGCGTTAAAAATTTTGCCGTTATACAGCAATTTTTCCCTGTCAGCATAGAACCACTCGCCCGTATAATAATTACCGGCCAGCGAATAGGCCGGCTCCATTTTTTCGTCAAATACAGCTATACCGAGGCATACCCACGGCACGCCGGACAGGTAATTGTCGGAACCGTCGACCGGGTCTATGATTATGTAATACAGGGGCGTCTTTTTGTGCGGGTTTATAATGAGCGGTGCGGAGAGCTCTTCCGATATGACAGCAGCCCTGATACCGCTTTTTCTCAGCATACCGATTATCAGGTTCTCGGTGAACTTGTCAAAATATTTTGTTATATCGCCTTTGCCGTTGACCCCGATCTTCCTGAAGGAGAGGCCGCGCAGTATGTTGCGCGAGGCTGCTCTAAATATGGAGGTTAGCGTATTTTCCATCATTTTTTAAATATTACCACCGATTCCATATTTACGGAGGCAAACCACTGCGGGTCGCCGAGGAATTCCCCGTATAACACCTGTGTGGACGACGGTATGTCAAAATCCGTGGTTGTCACGCCGCCGCCCGATGCGACCGTGTAATACTGGCCGTTGGCCTGGACGGTAAGTGTGTCGTTCTCCTTTGCGGTAAAGGAGAAACTGTTAGTCTCGTCCACGTCGGCCTCTGAGTATGCGGCCGAGGTTGCTTCGAACCATTCGTTGTGGCTCCCGGTATCCGCGTTCATGGCTATCCAGCCGTTGTCGGAAGTTACGCCTGTCGCGTTATACACGGTAACCTTGATTTCCTGTGAGCATCCCGATAACATGGCTGTCAAAACAATGGCCGGGATGATTGACTTAATTTTTTTCACTTTTTCCTCCTGTTTGAAAAGTCAAATTATATATTTATTATAACCCATGACAAACCGATTTTTCAACTTAATTCCGCCTGATGTCTTGCAGTCTCTCCTGCCTTTGCGCGGGCAAAAGCCCCCTGCTGCATAAACCAAAAACAAACCTGAAATGCCATCCGGACAACGTGTTTCGGCAAACTCACCATCCCTAAATTTATCAAAGGACAGGAACGCCGGTGTCCATGCCATTCAACAAAACCTAAATCATGGCCCAAATCCGCCCTTTACTTTGCGGCGTTTTCCTCTCCTGCTATTTCGAACGCAACCGGCAGGGTATAGACCAGCCCGGAATTCGGCGGATTTATGCTGGTGTGCGACCTTTTAAAAGAAACTTTCATCCCCTGCGAAGCCGAAACCGCAAAAAATTTTATGGTCTTAAAAGGTTTGCTCTCGTTAAAGGGCATTACCAGTTCCACGGCGGCGCGTGTGACCCCCTGCCCGAATGTTATTTCGTACGCGGTTTCCTTGACCAGGTAAAATGATGCGGACGATGTATTGACCGCAAAATCCGGCGCCTTGCCTTCGCAGAGGCCGTCATAAGCCGCCCGTACCTCGGCCTCATTACCGTCAATGTAATAATTGTTAACCTGCATTTTTTTTACCGCCATTTGAACGTCCTCCCATTGCACTTCCAAAAGTTCGCCGGCTTTTATGGAATGCCATGCCACAGGTTCGGTCTTTTCGCCTTCCGTGTCATACCTGCCCGTCAGGTCCATGACGTGCCAGGCCGGTTCTATCTTTGTCCCTGACGCAGGTTTCAGGTAGTATTCGACCACATACCTGTCTTTCCACGAGGATATCCTTGCCGGGACGGTGAAATACCTCAGGAGCGCGCACGCAAGCCTGCACTTTTCGAGGTTAGTCCCTGCACCGTCTGTTAATACCGCGAGCGCTGTTTTATGCGCAGCGTGGGGATTGTCCGATATGACAGCCTCTTCCCCGCGCGCCTGTATGGAATTCAAAGTGAAATCAGCCACGGCCAATGCTATTGCAGCCGCATTGTCCCTGTCTCCGGGCTGCATGAGCGCGAGTATCGCGTCTCCGGCCGCCTTGAATAACGCCGGCGAATAATCCATACCCGGTGCGGGGAACGTATATTCCCTGACCTTTAACGGGTATGATTTCAGGTTTCTGACGGCGTTTGGCGGGACTTTGTCTTTCTGCACGGCCTGTCCCTTTATAAGATAAAAAGTTTTCAGTGTGTATGGACCCTGTGCGTGCAGGCCGCAGCAGGTAAAGATTACGAACACCGCGGCCAGTGAGGCCGCAAGCAGCCCCCGCTTCATACCTTCATCCACCTCATGAGTAAAATGGCTGTCGAGAAATAGAACAGCAATACCATGATATCCGTGATGGCAAAAACGAGCGGGTTTGTGGAGACGACCGGATTTATGTTCATTTTTTTAAGTATCATAGGTATGATGGTCCCGTTCAGTGTGGCAATAAGCACCGTGATGAACAGCGTAACGCCGGTCAGTACCGCCACAAGCGGGCTGTGCAGCCACGGTATTGTGACCAGCGACACCCCTGTCCCGATGACCAGCGCCATCACCGCACCCTCCAGGAGCTGTTTTGATATTATTTTTGCCATTTCTTTCTCTTTTAACCTGCCGAGAATTAAGCCTTCAATCACTATCGCCGAGGACTGCCCTCCGACAGACTCCCCCATGGCTGTAATAAGCGGTATAAAGAAAGAGAGTGCTATTATTTTCGCAAGCGAAGACTCAAACAGGTGCATGATTAACCCGCAAATCAAACCGCTGATGACCGTTGTTATGAGCCACGGGAGTTTGACCCTCAGTCTGGATAAAAATGGCGCCTTAAATACGCTTATGTCGGCGCCGTGCAGTTTCATGGCCTCATCAGCGGATTCTTCCCTGATGTCCTCTGTGACTTTTTTGAGGGTAATGGTGCCGAGTATCCTGCCCGCGTCGTCCACAACCGGCAGGGCCATGAATTTTGTGGTACGAAACATCTCCCCGACCTCTTCCTTTGACATTTTCGGGTTCACGCACGAGATGGCTTCTATCATGAATTCGTTGAGCGGCCTGTCCTGTTTCGCGATAAGCAGTTTTCTGAGCGGCAGGACTCCTTTTAAAACCCTGTAATCGTCGACCACGTAGGCGTAGAATACCTGGTCCTCGCTTACGACTTTGCGCAATTTTTCTATGGCCTCATGGGCGGTCTCTTTTTCGTTCAGGGCTATATAGTTAAAATCAATCTCATAATCAAAAAACTGGTTCATAGGCTCCTCTGCCCCCGGCGATTTTTTAGCGGTATAGTATCATCGGTCCAAAACGCCCGTCTTTATGCTTTATCATGGCCGGGTCTATATGGTAGCATACAAACAGGTTCTCGTCACCATACGGGTTCGGGTGTTCTTCCCTGACGGCTTTGGGGAATTCACGCTCTATGGCTGATATAATACCCTCCTCTGACGGTCTGACAATCAGCACTACCCTCTCTTTTCCCGCGAGTGACTGATCGTCCACCCTGTTTTCCTCTTTCATGTACTCAAAAGAACGGCCGCCGCGTGTCAAAAAATCGCAGATGATCTTCTGTTCCAACGGATAAAAACCGTACATGCTGTCCGGAACCGCGAGATAAATGGCGTACTTTTCATGGTTTGCATTTATGAACCGGGCTATAGCGTTGGCTTCCGGCGAAAAAGATAAATAGGTTGCCTTTTCCTGCGGATACAGGACAAAATACTGATGGATGTTTATTGCTCCGGCAGAGAGGCATAGCGCCGGCAGTATGCCCGACAGCAGTACCTTTTTGGGATTAAATCCGGTCAGCATGGCCGCTATCTTTTTCAGTGCCAGCGCCATGAACAGATATACCGCGGGCAGTATGCCTATTATCCTGTAAGCCTGCGGCGCTTCTATGGAGAGTGTGGATATGCCGGCACAGAGCAGAGTAAAGAACCATACGATAAATAGGCTCCAGCCCTTCGTAAAAAATGCCGCGAAAAACCCGGCAATAAAAAGGACTCCTCCTATATTGTCCAGCATGGGTTTTTTATAAAGGTTGTGCCTCCCATTGTAGTCGCCCTCGAAATTAAACATCAAAAGGTGAGACCTGACCGATTTTACAATGGGGATAATACTTTTTTCGGTTTTTATGTCGTTTATCACCGAAACATCCTTCATCCTTTGGGAGAATGAATCGAAATTTTTCACGGCATACTGCATGAGCGGTGCGGCCACAGCCGTGGCAGTCACGGCCGCAATCAGCAGGGGAGCCCACCGGCGGCGGACGAACTTCAGCCCGCCGCTAAACACAAGCCACAGCGAGTGCAGCAGCGCCGCTATCGGGAAAAAATTGGCGCCGGAAAAAGTGTACATGGAAAGCCCGAGCGCAATCCCGGAAAGAATTGCGTCCCCCTTTTTCCCATCCTCTATCATCCTGATGTAATAGTACAGGAATATCGTTCCCAGGAGCAATGTCAGCATGCCTATGAAAGCAACCCTGGAAAATGTAATATGCCACCTGGAGGATGCC
>JAJFUW010000012.1 GCA_021372235.1 Spirochaetia bacterium | reverse complement strand
GAGCGTCGCCGAGTTTGCGATGATTTTACCCGTATTGATGCTGCTCGTGCTGGGCATAGCCCAGCTCGGGCTCATCATGCAGAACGCGTTCATGATGAAATACGCAGCTTATATGACAGCCAGGGTCGCCTGCGTTTATGGCACGGATGACCGTACGGCAAAAACTGAAAGGGCCGCATCCATGTTAAAAGGCATGGCTGCCTTCGCTTCCGTGTATGGCAATGCAGAGGCATCGCTCCAGGACAGCCTCATGAACTACGGCAGGCAATGGCTCACGGCCAAACTGGAGGAAAAAGCGGTTGTCATAGAGGAAGTAGAGCTCGAAAATTCAGGAGCGGGGTTCGTACGTATCACACTCTCTTACGACATGCCTCTGACCGTACCGGTGGTAAACAGGATATTCGGCGGGTTTCAGGACGGTTTTACCCGTGTACTTTTTAGTGCGGCATCCATGCCATATTACACAATCAGGGCAACTTCAGTAACGAGGGTGGAATGAGAAAAATTATCAGCGGCAAAAACGGACAGGCGCTGGTCATAACAATAGGCGCGGTGCTGGTGCTTTTCATGCTCTTTATCGCGGTTGTCGAGACAGGGAACCTCATGTACGAAAAAGTTCATACGCAGAACGCGGCGGATTCCGCGGCCATGGAAGCGGGGTTGTGGTACGCGCGTTCCATGAACCTGGCTTCGCTTTCCAACAAGGTGCTGAGTGTGGCGGCTCTGGCGGGCGTCATAGGCACGCTGCTGGGCGCGCCGGAACTCCTGGAAGGCGTGGACAGGGTGATGAAACTGCAGGACTGCATCATAGGCACGGGAGATTTTCAGGGTAAATCCGCCATGGCATGGCTGTCCGCGGGCATGGCTTTTTATAACGGACAGCAGAACGGGACAATGGTTGTTCCGTTATTCAACTCCGCGGATTGCCCGACTTTTGTCTGCATGCCAACGCTGAACGTGGAACGCTCGACGCTGGAGGCTGCGGCAGAGGAAGGGGAAGATATAAAGTATTATTACACAAAGAAACGGACAGGTGAGAGAGTATACGTTGATACACAGGACACGGTGCTCGACCCGACTATTAAAAACAGGCCCGACATGGAAAGCAGGGTCAAGGCAAAGGAAAACATCGGCGAAGCGTCAAATAAATACCTGCAAAGGGAAAAACAAAGCGTCTCTGAAAAGATACCGTTTCTCCTCAAAGAATCATCGGAAGAACATTCGGTGCTCATCATCTGCTGGAAACAGAAACAGGGGCAGCTGTTGAAAACCGGCCTGTTAAAGGATAAGGACGGCAATGATACGGCACCCGCGTTAATGCCGGCCACATCTTTCGTGCGAGTCGGGGGAGGGAACATGGATTTGTTCGACCTGAACGGTGCAAATTACGGCGCAAAGATTGAGCATGTTAAACTGCCGCGGTTTGAAGGCCTCGATAAGGCCGGAGATGTTTTGTCAAAACTGCCGGGAGAGACAGACGGCACTGTGAATCTCGACGTGCTCGGCAAAGGGCTTGAGTTTGTGGAGGAGAACCTGATACTGCACTAAAATCCACGGGGGTATTCGTGCGCAAAGTAAGGGGCCAGGCCATGACTGAACTTGTGATTGTTCTGCCGTTATTCATAATGCTCCTTTTGGGGCTTCATCAGTTCGGCGTACTCATGACCCGCAGGATAGAACTCGCTGCCGTGGAACGTGAGGCCATGCGATACCTGTGCTCCGAAGATGATCCGGAAAATCTGGAGGCGTTCGTAAAGGAGTACGGCGGGCTGTACGGCATGGAAGCCGAAAAGATATCTATAACTAAGCAGAACAAGGGCTCGGGCGCAATGGGAAAAAGCGAGTTCGGGGGATTTTTTGAAAAGATAACAGGCGTTGTGTTCGTACTCTCCTATGAACAGGCGCTGACACCGATGTTCGTCGCGCTCACGGGCAAAAGTTCGGTCAAACTAAAAACATCACTTGCCACGGCCACGGGAGGCAGTATGAAGGTGCTTATAGACAAAAACAGTATAAAGAGCGCGGAGGATGACGGCGGTGTTTAAAAAATATGCCGCCGCGCTGGTTTTTCTTTTTGCCGCAACCGCGGCTTATGCGGGAGTATACGAGGCCGTGCACAACGCGGCGGAGGGCGGGATTGAGGGGCTTTTTTCCGTGCGGACCGGAAAAATAGAGGCGCTGTTGAACGGCGAAAAAATGACAATAGAACGCAGGGAGTCTTTTACCGCACCACAGGATATCATGGAGAGGCTCGGTCAGCGTTACGAAGGGGAAGGTATGCGTTCAGTTGATTATTATGATGTTGGCAGGCTCGCCCGGTATCTTCTTGACATAAAGGAGCCGCGGTCGCCGGTCTATTATATGTTATATGAGGGTGAAAAAGGCGCGGTTCTCGCCGCGGCCGTGGCAACGCAGAGAGGTTCATCATACGTGACAGCCGGGTTTATGTACCGCGGATTAAAACAAACGGGCGGATACGGCGGCCCCGTCAGGCCGCATCCGGGCATGGAGAAAAAACTCAGCATCGAACTGCTTTCAACCGGCAGGCGTGCCGGGTACGCGGTTTTTTACAGCACAAACTGCTCAATGGCCGAAGTGGAGGCTTATTTCGACGATTTGTTGTCAAAGTCAGGCTGGGAACTAAAGAGGAAAAACAGTGATGGTAATTCACGCTTCTATTTTGCCTCAAAAATGGGCAGGGAGTGTGTGACGGCGCTGTTTGACGAAGCTGACGCGGTGTGGCTGGTCGTAATGGGTTAAACTAAGTCCGGGGGTAGCCGGGAGAAAGTCAAAATCATGATTGAAAGGAATGACATGAAAAAACTATTGGAAGGATTCCGTTCCATGAAAATCGAGAGCAGGCTGCTCCTGCTTGCCCTCGCCTGCGGGCTTATTGCCGCGGCGCTGGCATATATATTTATATCTTCCAAGGAAAATGAGGTCCTAAAATCCATGGAGCCTGTCCGGGTGCTGGTGGCACAGAAGTTCATCACGCCCAGGACCCAGCTAAAGGAGGATATGGTATCTTTTGAGGAGATACCGCGCAAATTCGTCACCTCCGCCAATATTACCGGTTTTGACAGCGCAAAAGGCAGGATGGCGCTGGTGCCTTTTGTGGCGGGGGAACAGATACTGCAGAATAAACTCTCCGCAAAAGCCGAAGAGTTAAGTTCGGCGGTGCCGACCGGCATGAGGGCCATAAGTGTCGGGTGCGACGAAGAGTCCTCGTGCGGTTTCATGATAAAAGCGGGCGACCATGTGGACGTACTGCTGACATTTGAGAACGGCCGCGGACAGAATGCATTCATGGCAACGGCCATGATACTGCAGTGCGTGCAGGTGTTGGCCGTTGGTACGGATTTTTCCGGCAGGCAGAAAGAGGGCAGGGAGTACGGCAGCATAGCGCTTGCCGTAACGCCGGAGGAGGCGGAACTCATAACCTATTCACGTCAAAAAGGCAGGATAAGTTTCGCACTGAGGGGCCTGGGTGACACGCAGCAGGAGAGCCTGAAAATGTCGGCTTTTGAGGAACTGGTAAAGCAGATAAAGGGTATGGAAAAGCAGACCCGGGAACAGGCGACAAAACCGGCAGTCAGTACGGGAGCGGATGAACCAAAGATGAGGTAGCAGGGCAGGCGGAATAACGGTGTATAACGTCTTTTTTGTCTCAAAATCCGAATTCATCTATATGGAAGACGGCACCATGATAGACGCGGCCATTGTCGAGCGGGGGGAGTTCCGAACTGACACCGAACGACGACCGGCGCACTTTTCCAGTGCCACTGTGAAAAAAATAAAGAACATAAGCAAAAAATACCCGCAGCAGAAATCCGCGGACATAATCGTTGCCGAAGATATCAAACGCGGGTCGCAGTTCAAACCGGTCCCCGCCGACGACGAACTGAAAATAGCCGGGTATGAAGCCTATATGGCAATAATGTCCATGCAGGCAGAGATGGAGGCCATGTGCGCCGAGCGGCAGCAGATGAAGGTTCCGGCGGGGATGGCGGCAGGCGCTGTACCGGTGGGAGTCATTGCAGTTTTTATTGCCGGATAGTGGCAGAAACTGGAGATTGGAGGCTAAAGTAGCACAAATATCAGTCTTGTTCTTGTCTCCGGTCTCCTGTCTCAACGGTTCTCGTCCCTGCCGTTAACCGTTTTACTTCACAACCGGCAATCCGGGCGCATGAAATTTCCTTGACGAAACCCATAATCCCCTATAAAATAGATGAGTATTTTTTTAAATCAAATCGAAGGCGTGCGATGCTTAATGTAAAAGGTATAAAGAGCAGGATAGACCTCATAAACCGGCGGTTGAAATCCCTGTCCGCCACCAGGGACCCCGCAATCAACCATGTCCTGAAAAATGCCGGCATGAACGGCGGAAAGAGGATAAGGGGCGTAATCGTGCTGTTGACCGCCTCGGCCTGCGGCTGTAAAGATATGAAAAAGGCCCTGGATCTGGCATGCGCGGTCGAAATAACCCACCACGCGACTCTTATACACGACGATATCGTTGATAATTCAAAAAACCGCAGGGGCGGCCTCACCTTAAACCGCAAGGTCGGCGGGGCGTTGTCGGTCCTCACCGGGGACTATTTTTTTTCAAGGTCGTTGGACCTCATAATACAGGACGACGATTACGATCTGTTCAGGGTATTTGCCACCGCCATCAGGGACGCATGCGAGGGGGAGATACAGGAAATATAC
>JAJFUW010000236.1 GCA_021372235.1 Spirochaetia bacterium | reverse complement strand
ATGGTCGACGACCCTACGATCCCCGGCCTCTACGGCTCTTACAAATATGACGACGAGGGGACTCCTTCCGCGCGCAGCATACTGATTGAAAATGGCATACTGAAAAGATATATGACAGATATACTCTCAGCGAAAACATGGGGATTCCCTCTCACTGGGAACGGCAGGCGGGAGTCTTACCGTAACATACCCGTGCCTCGCATGAGCAATACTTTTATAATTCCTGGAGATTCTGATTTTGACGACATGCTCGAACAGACCGGCAACGGGCTTCTGGTTAAAAAAATGGGCGGAGGAGAGGTCAATCCGACATCTGGAGATTTTGTTTTTTACGTTTCCGAGGCGTTCATAATCAGAAAGGGAAAGGTGAAAGAAGCTGTCAAAGGTGCTATATTGACAGGCAACGGTCCAAACGCGCTGCACAATATAACAGCATTGGGGCGCAGCCTGATCATGGATCCCGGCGTTTGCGGCAAGTCGGGGCAGGGAGTCCCTGTCACAGACGGCCAGCCTTCAATGCTGGTAGAGGGGCTTACAGTAGGCGGAAGTGAAGCGTAAGATGAGAGCGGTGGGAAAGAAGGGAGAAAAAATAGGCCGTCATTTCATAAAGATAAAAGATATCTTCAGGGTAACAGAAAAACAGCGGATATTTGCATCTCTTATCCTGCTTTTTGTTTCATTATATGCCGCCGTGGCTCTTTATACGCCATGGACTGGTTCTTTGGGTGCGCAAGTGTCGCGTTGCCTTTTGAAATCAGTTGGCGGTGCCGTAATAATACCGCTTTTGTTTTTGTCTTACCTTTCTATTTCCAGCCTTTTATCTAAGAATGTTCCAAACGTGGCGCGGCAGGCTCTGGGAACCGTGCTGATCTTTATTCTCGCGTCTATTCTGTTAGGGTTGAATGAGATAACGAGTTACGACAGAACACCTCCCAATCGATGGCTTGCTGCCGGCAAGTTCGGAATATTTGCGGCGCAAAGTGTCTTTTCCTCCTTAGGTGCGGTCGGCACATTTATGTTTGGTTCGGTTATAATTTGCTCCGCGCTATATCTCTACAACATACCCGCTATGAGAATAATTAAACTGCCCAAACTATTGATTTTGCAAAAATGGAGGGCAAAAATTGATGATAGTGGGCGCAAGAAGACGACCAGTTATGATATCAGTACCGCGGCACCTAATATAACGGCCTTTACTGGCACAGATTATTTCGGACAGACTGCCGGTAACGAGGATATGACACCGATGTTGGACAGGATGGTCATGCCGGCCGAGGTTGCGGAAGAGACTGGTGACGATGCGGCGGTCAGGGATCCTGAGTTTAATCTGAAAAAAACGGCCGATAAAAAAGGCGTCGAAAACGGACTGTTTCCGCCGCCAATAGACATATTCGGCAGCGAGGAGCTGCGCGACGGAGATGTGGACGAAGAAAAAGCAATGCCTCTGGGAGAAAAGATAATCGATACGCTCGAACAGTTCAACATAGAGGCCAGGCTTGCCGAGATACTTGTCGGCCCAACTGTCATACAATTTCGAATACAGCTTGCACCCGGCATAAAAGTGAGCAGGGTAGCGGCGTTGGCAAATGATATTGCGCTTGCGATGGCTGTCCCAAGCCTTCGTATAGAAGCTCCGATACCGGGTAAACCATTTGTCGGCATAGAGATACCAAATCCTAAAAGGCGCGGTATCCCGTTCAGGACCATTATGGAAAATCCGTTATACAGTGAAAGCGGCGCCTTGCTTCCGCTGCCGTTCGGCATAACTGTCAGCGGAGATGTGATAGTCGTGGGGCTGGAAAGCCTGCCTCACCTTTTGGTTGCCGGCACGACAGGCTCGGGAAAGAGCGTGTTCATTAACTCCTGCATAGCGGGGCTCTGTTCCATGCGAACGCCGGAGGAAGTCCGAATGATACTTGTGGATCCTAAACGCGTTGAAATGGCAATTTATGATAAACTGCCGCATCTTCTCACCCCGCCGGTAACGGACACAAAAAAGGCGGTCCGTGTGCTTGCATGGGCT
>JAJFUW010000025.1 GCA_021372235.1 Spirochaetia bacterium | reverse complement strand
ATTATCCCATAATCGGATGCATATATAAAACTCAGCGTGTTCCTTGAAATTCCCGCACCTGTATCTATGAGCAGTATGTCAACCATGTCTTCTAAGTCCGACAATTTTTCTATGAAAGAAGCCCTTTGCTGGTTGGAAAGATTTACAAGTTCCTTGACCCCCGAACCGCTTGCTATGACCTTTACCCCGAACTCGGTCTCTGTAATGATATCCTTGATGTCTTTTTCGCCCCTGATGACGTGCAGCAGGTTGTATTTGGGGTTAATGCCCAGGAGGATGTCAACGTTTGCAAGCCCCAGGTCCGCGTCGAGTATCATCACCCTGTTACCGAGGCGCGAAAGTTCTATTGCGAGGTTAACGGTGAAATTAGATTTTCCCACGCCGCCTTTTCCGCTGGCAACAGCTATGACCTTTGTGGTCGGCCTCGTGCCGTGCGTCATATATTCATCGGACTGCTCCTCGCCGTCCGTGTTTTCATTTCCTTCCGGATTTGCCCCGTCCCGCGAAGGCAGTCCCGCCCCCTGCTGTTTTTTCTCTTTTACGAGCTCCCTTAGCCTCTCTGCCTGATCCACGCTTCAAAGTCTCCTTTTATCACAAGTCTGCTGATTACTTTGGGGTCCGCCACTTCAATATCATCCGGTACGGTCTGCCCGACTGTCAAAAATGATATAGGGATACCGCCCGAACCCACTGACAGATTCAGGAGAACTCCGTAATTCTTTGTTTCGTCAAGTTTCGTAAAAAGAAGCCTGTGTATCGGTACCAGTCCGAAATTATTGATGATTGAAAGCGCGTCATAGTATTTTGTCACGGCGCTTATTACCAGATGTGTCTCTATGGGGGAATAAACTTCCAGAAATTCCTTCAGTTCGCTCAAATGCTGCCTGTTGCGGGGACTCCTGCCGGCAGTGTCAAAAAATATAAAATCCTTGTCCATGTGCTTGTTTATGACCTTTTTGAAATCGTCGGGTGTCAGGACTATTTCAACCGGTATCCCCATTATTTCACCGTATTTTTTTAACTGCTGATCCGCGCCTATCCTGTATGTATCGGCTGATATCAGCACAATTGATTTATTTTCAATGAGGGCGTATTTTGCCGCAAGTTTGACAAGTGTGGTTGTCTTACCCACGCCGGTGGGCCCTATGAAGGCTATTACTTTGGACGCACCGGGAGTGGATTTGATCGGGCCTGATACCTGTACCATATCCGCAATGTGGTCGTACAGGTATTGTTCCATAAAAACCTTATTGTTTATCTGAGTGTCGGTGAGATGTGCGTTGATATTTTGCAGTATTCTGAATATGAGTCCTTCTTCAACGCCATTCTCGGATAACATTTTCTGTAACCTGCCCATTCCGCTCTTTAAACCGGCCATCTGTTGGGAGCCCGGCTGCGTCAGGCCGGAATCGTGTACGGGCCGCAGGCTGGCCGTCAACGCTACTTTGCCCTGGGATAATTCACGCGCAAGGGTTTCATTTTTCATGGAAATATCTTCGACCCTGTTGTATGACTGCGTCATTGGCTCCAGCTTGACCGATGGCATATTTTGCTGTCGGGAGGCATACTGTCTCGACTGATATAAAGGTCCCGCGGGGTAGTTTTTCTGCAGTTGATTTGTCTCGGCCTGCCGGGATTGTTGGCGGGGACTGTCTATGTTCATATCAATACCCGCTGTCACTTCAGTTTTCTCCGCACCAAAAAGGCCGAATATTCCGCCCTTGCGGTATTTCTTGGTGTGCAATATAACCGCATCCGGGCCGAAGTCCTTCTTAACTTTGGCAAGTGCTTCCTGAAGGGTATCGGCCTCGAATTTTTTTATCCTCATATATCAACTTTCACCTGCCCTACCGCGCGGACCTCAACCTTTGGGAGTATTTCATTGTAGGACAATACCGCGAGGTTAGGGAGTATTTTTTCGGATATTTTTCTGAAATACGACCTGATGACCGGCGAACACAAAACAACGGGCTCATAATCAGCCCCCGCGCCTTTCCTGAATTCCTGTATGAGGCTGTTGTATATGAGCTGTATTGTTCTCGGTTCAATGCCAATTATACCCGGCCTGTCGGATGAGCGGACCGCGTCCGCGATTTTCTGCTCCAGTGTGGAGTCTATCGTTATTGCGTGCATTATGCCGTTTTTAGTATATTTGCTTGTGAACTGTCTTGCCATTCCCTGGCGGACAAACTCCGTAAGCAAATCCGTGTCTTTTGTGGTTTTGGCATAATCCGCCAGGATTTCGAATATTGTTACCAGGTCGCGTATGGATACCTTTTCACGCAGCAGGTTCTGCAGTACCTTTTGCAGTTCTCCGAGCGAAATGGAACCCGGTATCAGTTCGTCCACAACAGCCTGGTTTGTCTTTCTGACAGTTTCGACGAGTTTCTGCACATCCTGTCTGGTCAGCAGTTCATCCGAATGTGATTTAATAATCTCGGAGAGATGCGTTGACATCACCGAAGGCACGTCCACCACAGTATAGCCTTTCATCTCGGCTTTACGTTTTTCCTCTTCTTTTATCCATTTGGCCGGCAATTTGTATGCCGGATCCCTGCCTGCAATCCCTTCAAGGTCTTCCCCTTCGGAGCCCGGTTTCATTGCCAGATAATAACCTATTTCCACCACGCCGCTCGATACCTCAATGCCCTTGATTTTGATCGAATAGGCGTTTGAAGCCAGCTGCATGTTGTCGCGTATCCTGATGGGCGGCACAACAAGCCCCAGTTCCAGCGC
>JAJFUW010000232.1 GCA_021372235.1 Spirochaetia bacterium | reverse complement strand
ATAAAGGCGGGATTACAGAAGCCGTCAACTGGCAGGGCGGGGGCGGGTTTAAATACTATTCGCTTGCACCCACATTGGTGCTCAAAGACAAAATGGGAATGGATGTTATTAATGAGCAATACAACCCGCAGATGCTGGCTGCGGCTATGGCAAAACATGAGGGGTTTACTTACAAACCTGATACATTATGCTACTGGAAACAGGGATATTCCACTGAAAAAGATTTCATCTTCACAACTACACAATTCGTGACTGTTGAGTTCCTCGATAAAATCCACGAGGAAATGGCGAAAGATGACGGCCTACTGATATGCTGTAAGTCATTCCAAAAAGCATGTGAGGACAGATTTCCGAATATAACTATTAAAAAGATACCCAGCATACTGCTGGGGCGCTGCGAGTTTGATAAGAATGATTACAACCTAAATATAGTCAAGATGCCTGAGGGAGTATCTTTTGATGATGAAGAAGAGGATATAGAAGTACCTGCTGAGAAGCCAAAGCAAAAAGGCAACAAGATAGAAAAAGACGTGGAAGGAAAGGGAGCAAAGAAATGCAAAAAGGGGTCAAATAAACAGGGAGGGCTGTTTGAAGGGGACGATGATTGAATAATCAGAAGGTAAATAATATAAAGAACCGTCTAAGCCTGCGTCTGCCCCAGGAGCAGAGCCTCAATATCCTTGCGGACCTTGCAGACAGACTGTCCCTGAAAAAGAATCCTGATCTTAGCGCTGAACTGGCTCAAGTCAACACCCTCTACCCGACCTGCAAGGATTTTGAACGCAACTTCCCGTCCATTTGTTTTGCCCTGGCAACCGGGGTTGGCAAGACTCGTTTGATGGGAGCCTTCATTTCCTATCTTTATACGGCAAAGGGGATAAAGAACTTTTTTGTCCTTGCGCCTAACATAACAATTTATGAAAAGCTTATAGCCGAGTTCTCCGATACATCCCATCCAAAATATGTCTTTAAGGGGATTGCGGAGTTTGTTACAAACCAGCCCAGGGTTATTACCGGCGAGAACTATGAAAACGCCAGACAGACAACAATGTTCAACTCCGAGGTTCATATAAATGTTTTTAATATATCAAAACTTAACGCAGAAACACGTGGAGGTAATGTACCTCGTATAAAAAGGCTTGCGGAATGTATAGGGGAATCGTATTTTGCCTATCTGTCCGGCCTCCCGGATCTGGTCCTGTTGATGGATGAGTCACACCATTACCGGGCGGACAGGGGCATGGAGGTCATAAATGAACTCAACCCTGTCCTGGGCCTCGAATTAACCGCAACACCACAGATAGAAAAGGGCACAAAACCGGTCAAGTTTAAAAATGTGGTATACGAATATTCCCTCTCAAAAGCCATCAGGGATGGATTTGTGAAAGAACCCACAGTTGCAACACGCAAGAATTTCGACCCCGAACGGTACAGCAACGAGGAACTGGACAGGATAAAGCTGGAGGACGGCGTCAGGATACACGAGGATACAAAAGTGGCGCTCGATATATACTCCAGGGATAACAAAACACGGTTGGTAAAACCGTTTGTGCTGGTTGTTGCAAAAGATGTCAAACATGCCGCGGAAATCAAAAAAACCATAAGTTCGAGGACTTTTTTTAACGGGAATTACGTTGATAAGGTAATGGAAATACATTCTGCCCAGTCAGGCGAGGAAAAAGACGAAAATGTGGCAAAACTTCTTTCGCTTGAAAGCCCTGAAAATGCAATAGAGATAGTAATACACGTGAATATGCTGAAAGAGGGATGGGATGTTACGAACCTGTATACTATCATACCGTTGCGCGCATCCGCTTCCTCAACACTGACCGAGCAGACTATCGGCAGGGGGCTCCGTCTGCCTTAGGGCAAGAGAACGGGGGACGGCAAGGCTGACAAGCTCACAATAGTCAGCCACGATAAGTTCCAGGCCATAATAAATGAGGCGAACAAGCCCGACTCCATCATCAAACTCGAAAATATAATAACGATTGACCCGGATGATTATGCGGCGGAAAAACAGGTTGTGACTGTTGTATCCGTAGTTGAAGCAAAAATAGAGCAGGAAACCGAAAAAATAGAGGCAATGAAACAATCCAAAAAGAAGGACGAGGCAAAAGCGGAACTTGAAGCAAAAAAAATGATACAGGAAATACTTCCCGACATAGGAGCAGACGGACGGACTCTGGAGAGCCTGTCGGGTACGGAACAGCGAAAGATTATAGTTGAAAAAGTAAAGTTAAGGCTCGAAAAGTCCCCGCAAACAGAGATGTTTATGGATGAAACGCTAAAAAGGGTCGAATTGCTTAGCGAAAAAGCTGTTGAGGATTACAGGGACAATATAATAGAAATACCCAAAATCGTACTCCAACAGGAAACCGGCGACAGGGCGTATTTTGAGGATTTCGACCTGGATGTAGCGGGCCTAAACATACAGCCTCTGTCCGAAGAGATTATGCGTACAACGCTTCGGACTATGGAAAATGAGACAATAGCAGGCGGCAGGGGGGCGCCGCAGGACAATCTGGACAAAATCCTGATAAATGAAATCATAAACCACCCCGAAGTGGATTACGATTCAAACACAGCCCTGCTGTTCAAACTGACAGGAGAGGCAATAGCAAAACTCAAAACCTATCTGGACGAAGCGGGCGTTGTAAATGTCGTGCGATACAACAAGAAATCGGTTGCGGATTTTATTTACAGCCAGATGATGGAGCATTTCAAGTTCGTGCCGGCGCCTTATGAAAAACCAAAGGTCCATGCGTTCACCGAGATAGCAGTGCACAACTATTCCTGCGAGGCAGGGGAAATGCACGCATACACTGATACTATTGAACCGGCAAATAGGATACCGGCTAAAATATTCACGGGATTTGCAAAATCTTGCCACGCAAGCTATAAGTTTGATTCGAAATCGGAAAAGGATTTTGCAACAATCCTCGAACAGGACATAGAGGTGAGAAGGTGGCTGAGGCCGGCACCGGGCCAGTTCAGCATCTACTGGCACAACAACATGAATAAATACATACCGGATTTTATCGTGGAGACAGACAGAACGATCTATATGGTTGAAATAAAGGCTGAAAACGAGATGGGATCGGATGAAGTACAGGAAAAGGCTAAAGCCGGAGTGTTTTACTGTAAACAAGCGTCGGATTTTACAGCTGCAAACAACGGTAAACAATGGAAATATGTCCTGATCCCGCACAGTAAAGTGCAGTTTAGTATGAATGCAAAAACGCTTATGGAAGGCAATATAATACGTTAAGAGTTCTGGATTATTGCCGCTGGTATATTTCCAATGCGAGGGCAATTATGAAAAAATTCATTTTAGGATTAATATTTGTCTGTATAACATGCTTTGTGTGTCTGGCTGACTGGCTGAAACAGTATATCTAAAGGACGGTTCAACGTTTGACGTAGCTGTCAAAAAAGAAAATAGTGACAGAATTGTCGTAAGCGATGGAATGAAAAAATTTGAGATACTAAAAAAGACATCCTCAGGGTGGAAGGAAGGGATATTACAGGTCTCACACCCCTGGAACCGCCCAAACCCGAAGAACTGGAACAAAGGGTTACGAACCTTGAAAAGGAGCTAAAGGGTATGAAGGAAGCCGAAACCTTTTCCGGGATTGGAACCATCGTATTGTTTATAATAGCAATTGGCCTTGGAATTTTCAGCATTTCGAAATAGACGAAGTAAAGCAGGAACTAAAAATAGGCCAAACAGCGCTTGTTTTGCGGTTTTTCCACTGTTGTAAACAAAAGTTTCAGGTATATCCGATTTCATAAAGTAGGATAGCGGAATGTTGGGCCGCACTGAATAGGATAATATGTAATGCGTCAGTGACGTGAGGGAAAAACGCAGGACGAAGCAATTATTCCTTTATTATTGGGCAAGGGACCGCGATATGCCCGCGGATAATAACATGGCCGAGCGCGAGCTCAGACCGCTTGTAATCGCCCGAAAATTGAGTTTTGGTTCGCAGTCGGATGCAGGAACCGGGACAAGGGAGATACTCATGACGGTTCTCCGGACACTGAAGAAACAAAGCGACAATCCCGCCGCCGTATTTCAGAATGCGCTGGAGGAGCTGTCGGCCAACCCTGATTTAAATATATTTCAGGCTGTTTTTCAAAAGACGACAGAAAAGAAGTAAAAACCCGGCGAGACTGACGCATTACTACTAAGACAGATTTTCCTTGCAAAAAAGGCCATTTCTAATTAAAATATAACCCATTGAGCCGCAACGCTTGTTTACCTTATTATACATTATTGGCCGGGCGGCATATGCACGGCTTTGGAGGATAAACGATGTCATTTTCAAGGATTTCACTTACGGGCTGTCTTCTGGCATTTTCAGTTGCTATTTGTTCCTGCGCCTCTGCACAGGTCGCTGATGAAAAGGTAACAGATACCGCACAGGCCGCGGCTGTTACAAAGACAGAAACGGTTGAGAGGACCGCGTTCGAGACACCATCTGCCACAATAACAGGCACGGCAACTGCAATTGCCGTAAAAAAAGTGACTGAGGTAAAGACACCCGCAGCAGTCAAGACTCCGGCTAAAACTGCTGTCAAAACAGGCGCAAAAGAGGCAAAAACACCCAGGGGTTCCGGTGACCCCAAAATCGACGAGCTCATAGAAAAGGTAAGGAAAGCCAGCTCCGACAAAGTGGCGATGAAGGCAAAGATAACCATAAAGACATCGATGACGGGAACGGAGCCACAAACGATCAAGGGAAACCTGATAGTGCGCAAGACCGACAGGTTCCGCGTGAATTACCTCGAGCCCAGCGAACAGGTGATGGTCAGCAACGGCAAGACAATATGGGTGTATACACCAGCGCTGAACCAGGTGATAAAGCAGTCGGTCGAGAACGCAAACGTCAACGCGAAACTTTACATCCAGATGGAAGACTCTCTGAAACTTTTCACGTCGAAAAGCAGGAACACACTCACCGAGGACGACACATTTTACACGCTTGACATGGTGCCGGTGAACCGCAAGGAACTCGATTACGAGGAGATAACGGTAAAGATCCGCAAGGCCGATTACGTTCCTGTATACACGGGAATGAAATACGACGGAACGCTGATGGAGGCGGAATTCTCGGACATCGAGAATTTTACCGCCGAAGAAGCGGCAAAGCAGGAAGACCTGAACGCGTCAAATTTCGAGTTCAAAGCGCCTGCCGGCGCCGAGGTCATGGATGCCTCGGAACTGATGCAGGGCATGACAAAATAAAAAAAGTAAAACTATCCGAATAAAATAACAAGGAGAAGACATGACCACGAAAAAAGGCTACGGCGAGATATTGAAAAAGGCCCGCGAGGAAAAGAAACTCACATACGCTGAGGTCCACAAGGTACTCAGGGTGGACCCCGCGTATATAAAGGGCATGGAAGACGAGGTAATGGATGTTTTTGAAAAACCAATCTATATGAAACTCTTCCTGAAGACGTACGCCAACTTCCTGAAACTGGATTACAAAAAAATACTCGAAATGTATGAAGAAACCCTCGAGGTGCTTGAGCCGGATGAAAAGAAAGACAGGCAGCACAACCTGATAATGAATGAAATGCTGAAAGAGAGCACGACAGAGATACTGCAGCCTTCCACGGGCATGGATAACGCCCTCGTCAACCGTAGAAACCTCATACTGCTCGGTTCGGTTGTTGCCGCAGTCGTATTGCTGGTGGTGATACTCGCTTTAACGCTCGGCAAAAAGGGGAACTCAGGTAACGAGGCCAACAACAATGTTTATGTGGCCACTGTTACGGCGCCTGCCAGCCTCAGGGTGACGGCGCGCGCTAAGGAAGACGTGTGGATGAAGGCGCGTTATGACGGCACCGAAGATGATTTTCTCCTGAAACGCGGAGAAGAGAGAAAATGGAAAGATACCAACAGGATAGTGTTCCTGGTGGGTAACGCCGGCGGAGTCGAATTCACGGTTAACAACGACACAATCGGCGCGATAGGCGAACCCGGAGAGGTTATAAACGGCCTGGTATTTGAGACAGGCAAAAACTGGTATATAGACAGGGCGCAGGGGTTCAAGAGGGAAAATCCGAAACCGGCGGTCCCGACAACAGTTCCCACGGCCACACCGGCCGCGGCCGCTCCGGCAGACGTTGTACAATAGTTTTTATTCCGATATCAAACGCCATATATCCGATATAGGGAGGTAGTACAATGGCTTCCGATTCTTCATTTGACATAGCGTCAAAGGTGGATGAACAGGAAATAGTGAACGCAATCGACCAGGCAATGAGGGAAATAACGAACAGGTACGATTTCCGCGACTGCCCTACAACGATCGAACTGAACAAGGAAGAAAAAACAATAACCATCACCACCACCGACGATTACAAGGTACGCGCCTCAAATGAGATACTGCGCAACAAACTGGTAAAACGAGGCGCGCCGTTAAAGGCCTTTACCGATGAGCCGGCTGTCCTGCAGGGGATGAACAAGATGGTGCAGAAAATAAAGATACAGGACGGCATACCGCAGGAAAAGGCAAAAGAGATAGTCAGGTATATAAAGGAACAGAACCTCAAAAAGATACAGGCAACCATACAAAAGGACGTTGTACGCGTCTCCGGGCCGAAAAAAGACGACCTGCAGCAGGTCATGGCCGTTCTAAAAGCTCACGACTTCGGCATCGATATGCAGTTTACGAATTACAGGTAAGGGGTACAGTGCAAAATTTGGAGTCTAAATTGCGGAATTGGGAGCACACGGGCAATGCTTCCAATTTTGCATTTTCTATTTTACACCCGGCATCAGGTAAGTTATGAAACTGGGCATAATAAACCTCGGCTGCCCAAAAAATACTGTCGACACCGAGGTCATGGTATCTTACCTCAGGGACTTCCAGTTAACATCTGATCCGAAACAGGCGGATTATATCATTATCAACACCTGTGCTTTTCTTGCATCGGCGCGCAAGGAATCTTCCGATGCAATTGAGGAGATGCTGAAAAAAAGCAGGGCCAGGGTCATTGTGGCCGGATGTTTTCCTTCCAAAGAAGGGCGCAAACTGGTAAAAAAGCATCCGGGTGTGTACGCATGGGTCGGAGTGAATGACATTGCCAACATCAGGCACGCAGTTACAAAAGGCGGAGTCTACCTGGACCATGAACCTTATGTTTACGGAAAAAAGGAGCATGTGGTCCTTATAAACTCGTACTCCGCTTATGTAAAAATATCCGAAGGCTGCAACCACCGCTGTTCTTTCTGCACCATTCCCTCCATCAAGGGCGCGTACCGCTCCAGAATGCCAGGGGATATAGCCTCCGAGGTAGCGTCAATAGTGGACGCAGGAGTGAAAGAGGTCAACCTGATAAGCCAGGACCTGACATACTACGGCATGGACAATTACGGAAAACCCGTGCTCGCATTCCTGCTAAAAAAAATACTAAAAAAAACAAAAAAGAAGTTTTGGCTCCGGCTGTTATACCTGTACCCGGATATCGGCGTGATACGCAGCGTCGTCAGGGTGATGAAAAAAGACAGCCGCATCTGCCGCTATATTGACATACCGTTCCAGCATGTTGATGACCGCATACTGCGTTCCATGCGCCGCGGGTACGACAGGGAACGCATAGGTGAGGTGGTAGAACTGCTCCGCAAAGAGGTGCCGGGTATCACCATCAGGAGTTCATTCATAACGGGTTATCCCGGCGAGACCGTAAGGGAGTTTGAAGAACTGCTGGGGTTTATTAAGGCTGGTTATGTTGACAGGCCCGGGGTTTTCGGATACTCTGACGAGCCGGGCACGTGCGCACACAAACTTACAGGCAAGGTCGCGCCGGCAGAGATAGCGCGGCGCAGCAGGATAATAAAACTTGAATCGGAGAAAATATGTGATTATAATAATAGCAAAACGGTTGGGAGCGTCCGGCGGGTCCTGGTCACGGGTATAAAATCCCGCGGTATTTATTACGGCAGGACAGAAGGCAGCGCTCCCGATATTGACAGTTACACAATATTCAGGTCCACGACGGTTTTGAATCCCGGAGATATGGTAAATGTGCTTATAACCGGGGCAAAAGGCGCGGACCTTTACGGGGAGCGAAAAAGTGGAAAATAACCTGAACGGCACAGAAGCAAAACAGACCGGAAAATTCAAGCGAGTTATTGACGAAAATATGCGGAAACTGCCAAACAGGATAACGATGTTCCGCATAGGGTTGGTATTCGTTTTTATACCGTGCCTGCTGTCAGAAAAACTCACACTGAACTACATAGCCATAGGGCTGTTCGCGCTGGCATCAATATCAGACTGGCTGGACGGATATATAGCGCGCAAATACCAGGTAATATCGGTTTTTGGACAGGTCATGGACCCGCTCGCCGACAAGATACTCGTGATATCCACCCTTGTCTGTTTCACCTGGCTCCAGCTGGTGCCGGCATGGATGGTGACGATTGTGCTCGGCAGGGAGTTTTTAATAAGCGGTATGAGGATACTGGCGGCCGAGGAGGGCTATATAATCAAAGCCTCAAACTGGGGCAAGGCAAAGACAGCCACTGAAATGACGGCAATCACCACGATACTCCTACTAAGGATTGTTCTGCAGACGCTCGAATATTTCAGCCCGGACTCATGGGAAAAGATACTGACCGACTGCTACGGAGCCACCGGGGACATCCTGATAGACATCATACGCGTCGGCCCGTGGGTGCTCATGTTCATAGCAACGTGTTTCTCACTCATATCCGGATTGGAATACGTTTTCAGGAACAAGCAGTTGTTTGATAAAGGAATATAACGACAACTGAAATTTGAGAACAGAGGACAGAAACGGACTTTAGTTTTCAGTTTTAAAATTTAAGTCGGGAGTATTTAATGCGTCAGTTCATTATTATTTTTACCTCGTTTTTCTACACCGGTTATTTCCCGAAAGGTTCCGGCACGTTCGCAACGGCGGTGTTCCTGCCGTTCTATTACTTCCTGTTCCGGACCATGGACCCGTGGCTTTACGGTTCAATAACAGCGGTTCTGTACTTACTCGGCGTATGGGCATCCAATTACGCGGCTGTCATACACAACGATGAGGACCCTTCTAAGGTCGTCATAGACGAGGTGACGGGATTTTTAATCACCATGTTCCTGATACCATTCACATGGAAAAGGCTGATAGCGGGCTTCTTTGTGGCCAGGATACTCGACATCATAAAACCCTTCCCGGCATATCAGGCGCAGTCCCTGAAGGGCGGAAACGGAATAATGCTTGATGACGCGGTGTCGGGGGTGCAGGGCTGGATTCTGATGTGGGTGCTTATCTATTTTAAAATTATCTAAACAAAGTCCGGATTCGTTCATCTCAAATAAGATTATAATCAACAGTATATGAGGATGCAACTCGAAAAGGCACCTGAAATACAGGAATTGCTCTCACAGTTAAAGCACAACAAGCGGAACATCCGCACAGGGGGAGTCGCGGAATGTTTCAGGGGAATACTCTATTCATTTTTGGCATCCCAAACCGACAGCGACCTGCTCATCATAACTTCTTCCGAGAACATTTATGCGCTCTACGCCGAGATGGCCTCTCTAAAGGAATATTTCGACCATAGCGGGGACATCATGTTCTATCCCGAGGATGACTCCCTCATATACCATGAACTCAAAGCATCCCGTGAAATTTCAAAGGCCAGGGCCAATGTCTATGAGCGCATATTCAAAAATGGACGGAAGATAGTGATAACCGACATCAACGCCATGGCCGAGAAGATACCCGGGCCCGACATGGTAAAAAAGCAGGTCTTAAAGCTCAAGACCGCGGATGAACTCGACACTGCGGAACTCACGGCCCTGCTCGATGAGAATAAATACGAGAGGGTATTAAAAGTAGAGAACGCCTTTGAGTACTCCATCCGCGGTTCCATCATTGACATATTCCCGCCGGACAGCGAATACCCTGTGCGCATAGAACTTTACGGGAACCTTGCGGAGTCCCTGCGTTATTTTTCCATCGAAACCTATTCCACCACCAAACAGGTGGATTCGCTCGAACTTATGCTTTTTAACCCGGGAGCAAAGATGAAATCTCAGACCGCCTGCATACTGGACTATTTCAGAGTCCGGGACACGGTCATAGTCATTGACGACGAGGATACCGTGAAGAGGGAAATAATAGAAAAGATTGCAAAGGTGGAAAAGTACATAGAGAACACCGACGTAAAGGACAATATTTTTTCCGCACGTTCGGTATTTAAGAAAATGTCACCGTTTGTGAAAATGCGCTCCTCCTCCATCAGCAGGCCCGGGGCGGTCAATTTCAGGCTAAAGGACAATCCGGTATTCAAAAGGGACATAAAAATGTTCATATCTTACCTGCACGAGCTGCGTGAAAAGCAGGCACGGGTATGGATAATATCTGACAACGACGGCGAGACGGAACATCTAAAGGAACTGATCAGGGAGAACGGGGAGGCCCTGGCAGGCTCGGTCGGATTCATAAACGCCAATTCCTACGCCGGCTGTTATATGCCTTCGGCAGGGCTGTGTTTTATCTCGAACAGGGAGATATTTGACCGCTACAAGGGCCGGGTGGCAGCCAAAAGGGCGCGCGCACAGAAGCAGTTGAAACCGATAAAGCACTACATGGAACTAAAAGAAGGCGACCATATAGTTCACAGGGACCACGGCATAGGGGTATTTGAAGGGGTAAAGACCCTGACATTTGACGATATAACATCTGATTTTATCTATCTGCGTTATGCGGGAGATGACAAACTATACCTGCCGATATACAAGATAAGCGCCATAGACCGGTACATAGGTTCTGAGGGTATTCCCGTGCTGTCAAAACTCGGCGCCGGGGCGTGGCGCAGGACAAAAGAGGATATACAGAACCAGATACGCCTGATGGCGCATGAACTGCTGCAGATATCCGCGAAGCGCGAGATATCCGGAGGGATACGCTACCCCGCTGATGACAGAGAACAGCTGGCGTTCGAGCACGCATTTATTTATGAGGAGACACCGGACCAGGAGCGCGCCATAGAAGAGGTGAAATCCGACATGGAACGGGAGAAACCCATGGACAGACTGGTGTGCGGTGACGCGGGGTTCGGCAAGACAGAGGTCGCAATGCGCGCGGCGTTCAAGGCGGTGAACGCCGACAGACAGGTGCTGGTGCTCACCGCCACAACGCTTTTGGCGCAGCAGCATTACATGACGTTCAAAGAGCGTATGGCGGACTACCCAATCAGGGTTGAGATGCTCTCCAGGCTGACAAAGAGTGCGGACAGATCCGAGATAATGGCGCAGACAGCCCGCGGCAGGGTGGATATCCTGATAGGCACAAGTGCGGTTCTGAACAAGAACCTCGAGTTTGACTCGTTGGGGTTGGTGATAATAGATGAGGAACAGCATTTCGGGGTAAAGGCAAAAGAGTACCTGCGCGACAGGCATCCGGACGCCGACATGCTGACGCTCACGGCCACGCCGATACCCAGAACTCTCTATTTTGCGGTTTCCGGCATACGTTCCATGTCCACCATCAGCACGCCGCCGCCCGGCAAGAGGCCCATAGAAACAATAATAGCGGAAGAGCGTATGCCGGCTATCAAGGAGATAATACTCAGGGAGATACTGCGCAAAGGCCAGGTTTTTTATGTTCATAACAATATTTCCACCATTTTCAAGCTGACCGACGACCTGCAGAAGGCCCTGCCCGGGGTGAGGTTCCGCGCCGCACACGGCAGGATGAATAAAATCCAGTTGGAACGTCTCATGATAGATTTTCTGAAAAGAAAATTTGATGTTCTCGTGACTACCACCATTATAGAGTCCGGCCTCGACATGCCGGATGTCAACACCATAATAGTATCGGGAGCCGACAGGTTCGGGTTGTCACAGTTGTACCAGCTGCGCGGCCGCGTGGGCAGGCGCGACAGACAGGCGTACGCGTATATGCTGGTAAAAGATGCCAAATACATGACCGGTCAGGCGAGGGAGAGGCTTCACGCGCTGGAAAGTTATAACGATCCCGGTGCCGGTTTCAAGATAGCCATGAGGGACCTCGAGATAAGGGGCGCGGGTTCGATCCTCGGAACCAAACAGCATGGCAACATTGAAAAAATAGGTTTTGAAATGTACTGCCGTATGCTCGAGGAGTCGGTGGCGCTTGTGAAGGGGCAGG
>JAJFUW010000212.1 GCA_021372235.1 Spirochaetia bacterium | reverse complement strand
TAACTACCAAACGGCAAACGACATAATAAGACAGAAAGTTACAAAAAAAACATGGGAAATTCTGGCGGTGTTGCAATAAATGTTGCAAGTTGCCCTAAAAAAGCAATGACTAAAAAGCAATTGACTTTTGATTTTACGCGTGGTAAATTGAGTTTCAACTATTGATACAGCATATTAATTTGAGGTTTAACAATATCTACAGGAGGGTCTTGTTATGCGTAAAAAGTTACTTATTATATTGGCTGTTGTCATGATATTCGGCGTTGCTACCGGATGCCGGGGCAAGAGGAATGTTTCGGTTGTCATCAGCCACCAGGACCAATGGACGGCAAACATCTCTGTCGGCGGCACTATCGCGACCGCGGCAGGCAATTCCACCTATACATATGATATTGGAGATACCGATTCAATCGTCGGTGTAACAGCTACCAAACAAAACTCGGGTACGCAGTCCATGACGGTGCAGATAATAGAATCATACGAAGCGGGTTTCATTTATATGGCCTCAACTGACATAAAAGAGACAGCTACCAGTACAGAACCAAATGCGATGGTCAGCGCTTTGTACGATTTCTCCCCCGAATAGCAGACCGGAAAATTTTTTTCACTCATAACGCAGGAGGAACAAGGATGAATAGACGTATAATAACGGTGATGGTTATATGTTGCATGACAATCTGCACGGTATCGGCGCCGGTGCTGGCATCGGAGCAGAACACCGGCATCATAGACGAGGTTGTTCTGGAACCCAAGGACCCTGTCATGGCGACCGTGCTGGCTTTTGGACCGGGCCTGGCTGTACATGGCTGGGGGAACCTGTATGCCGAAGATTTCAACATGGGTTTGACCCTGCTCGGCGTTGAAATCCTGTCAATCGGAGCCATGACGCTCGGATATATTATAAACACAGACCCGGATCTCACGGAAATATACGGAGGCAACAACGATGATGACCGCAGGCGCGGCGGTGCTATCACGTTTGCGTTCGGATTTGTGTTTTTCCTGGCGTCCTGGATGGCGGACATAGTCCAGGCCGGTAAAAAAGCGGAACAGTACAACAAGGAACACAACCTGGAGTTCAGGATGCAGCAGGAGTCTTATCTGCATGGCAATACGGACACCATCTATGCGGCGGTTTATAATATCAGGTTCTGACATTGAGTAAGTATGGGTCCCATACATGGACCCGAAAAGATAAAAAATCGCGGGCCGGATCAAAAATCCGGCCTGTTTTATTGAGAGGTTGACATGTTAAAAAGGACGATTTACTGCGGGGAAGTTACGGAGAGTTACATAGGCAAAGAGGTCGCCATCAACGGATGGCTCGACACCAGGCGCGATCACGGGGGGCTGATATTTTTGGACATCCGCGACAGGTTCGGCAAGGTGCAGGTGGTGTTTGATCCCGAGATAAACAGGGAATTGCATGAGACCGCGCATAAACTGCGCGCCGAGTATGTCCTGGGCATAAAGGGCAGGGTCCGCAACAGGCCCGAGGGCACTACAAACTCAAAGATAAAGACAGGCATGGTCGAGATAGTGGCCGCGGAGGTGGAGGTTTTTAACCAGTCCCTGCCGCTGCCTTTCCCGATAGATGAGTCCGCCGAGGTGAACGAGGATCTGCGTTTGAGGTACAGGTACCTGGACCTGCGCAGGCCAAAAATAATGAATAACCTGCTTATCCGCCACAAACTCACGCAAATCATACGCAAATACCTCGATGAGAACCATTTTGTCGACGTCGAGACACCGGTACTGTTCAAGTCGACCCCCGAGGGCGCACGCGACTATCTGGTGCCGTCCCGCGTCAATCCGGGTACTTTTTTCGCGCTACCGCAGTCGCCGCAGATGTTAAAACAGATACTGATGGTGGCCAACCTGGACAGGTACTACCAGGTGGTAAAATGTTTCCGCGACGAGGACCTGCGCGCAGACCGTCAGCCGGAGTTCACCCAGATAGATATCGAGATGTCCTTCATAGAGGAGGACGACATCATGGGACACGCGGAAAATTTCATCAGGGAAACTTTTGAACACATACAAAAAGTAAAACTCCCGAACCCGCTCCCGCGGATGACCTACGACCGGGCTATGGAAGAGTACGGCAACGACAAGCCGGACACGCGTTTTGAGATGAAACTAAAAACCATCAGCGAAGTATTTGACGGTTCGGATTTCAAGATATTCGCCGAGACGGTAAAAAACGGCGGCGTCGTAAAGGCGATTAACTTCAAGGCTTCGGCCGAGAAACTATCCAGGAAGGACATAGACGACCTGGTGTCCTATGCTATCAGGCAGGGCGCTGGGGGCATGGCGTGGATACGTTTTGCGGAAAAGGCGGAGTCGCCGATAGTGAAATTCATAAGCGAAGAGCGCATGGCAAAACTGAAAGAACTCATGGCGGCCGAAAAGGGCGACATAGTGTTTT
>JAJFUW010000209.1 GCA_021372235.1 Spirochaetia bacterium | reverse complement strand
ATACCTATATACCCGGCCAGGATGGCGGGCCACGACATACTTCACTGTGCCGAATGCGAAGGTACGGCCTATAAACGCGAGGTCCTGATGAAAATGCAGGCGCTTGAGGCGAAAAAACTCGAAATAGGCGACGATGAGAGGAACCACAGGACGCCTCCTTTCTTTGAAAAACGCGAAAAACCGCCCTTTTTGATCTGCCCTTATTGCGGCAAAAAAATGGCTGCCAAAAAACTCGGCCCCATGCAGGTTGATATGTGCACCGGGTGCAGCGCACTCTTTTTGGACGGGGTCAAATACAAGCAGATAGGTGAGATACTCGGTTCTTACAAAATGGCAATAATGAACGCGAGCAGGGATGGGGGACGGGGCAGGCGGGGATAATGGAAAACTCAAAAGTTAAAATTAAAAACCAAAAGGTATAAGTAAAAAACTCAAAAATAGATGTAACTGTTTGTACAACCAACTGCCGTTAATTTTGGATTTTGCCTTGTACTTTTTGGCTTTGAATTTTAACTTATAACAGCGGCGGGCTTTTTGCTTTAAAACCCATCGCAATTCGGGCTTCAGGGAAATTCCGCACTCTCCCGGAACAATCCGCACATCCCAATCGTCAAATATTAACAAGGCATTTAAGGATATTTTCTTGTTCAAACGGACACTTGAACATAAAAATTTCATGTGTTAGCATTTAACAACAAACTACAAAAGGCGGATGGTTAATTTGAGAAAAATACTTATGGCAACATTTTTGTTTTCTTTTATTTCTTTGCTTCACGCCGGCGATGTAACCGGCACGGCAAAATCGTATCAGGATTGCGTTGGGATTGCCCTTCAAAACAGCATCGAGTACCGGATACAGTCCGAAACCCTGAACAGGGCCAACCTGGAACGGCTAAAGGCCATTGGCGGACTTTTACCGGATATAACGCTCAACCATTACCGTTACTACGGCTATGAAACGTCGTTTTCCGATGACGGATGGGGATCATCTGTCTCCGCGACACAGCCGGTTTTTTACGGTTTTTCAAAACTTTTCACGATATCCGAAAAAGACAGGCTCGCGGTAAGCCGGGAGTGGAACCTTGCCAAACTGAAAAAAAATATAGCCGAAGATGTTGCCGACGCTTTTTTTGGGCTCGCCTCGGCACAGGCCGATCTGTTAAATACCCGCGATGCCTATGAAATAATGACTGACAGGGTTAAGGAACTGAAAAACAGGGAGGCGCTCGGAAAATCGCGTTTGAGCGAACTCTACGCGGCTCAGGCCAGGGCATCCGTACTGGCGGCGCAGTTAAAGCAGGCTGAAACAGCTGTTTTGGCCGCCTCGGACAAACTTGCTTTTGTCATGAACGCGGACAGCCCCGTAATCATACAGCCTGTGCTCGCTGACACCGCACCGCCGGAGATTGATGCCGACAAAACCATAAAAAGCCAGCCGGAGATAAAGGCCATGGAAGCGGACATAGAGGCCGAATCAAGCAGGATAAACTCCCTGCACGCTGATTTTTTGCCGCAGATATATCTCTCGGCAACAAAAGAGATAGGCGGAAATCCGTATACGGCCGCGGGCTATGAGTTCGCACTGATGGCACAGTGGCCGTTTTTTGAAGGCGGTTCGAGGGTCCTGGAAGCCATGAAAGGATACTCGACGGAAGAAAGTTTAAAACAGGAGAAACTCCTGCTGCTCAAAACCGTTCTGTACGACCTGAAAGCCAAAACCAGGAATTATGAGGCTTCAATGGAGCGCGTAAAAGCGCTGAAGGATGCCTATGAAAAATCCAAACTGAGCTGCGATTTACAGCAAAAAGACTACAGGTACGGTATGGCGACAAACATTGAGGTCATGCAGGCAATGGCGGACTTAACGGACATTAAAAGTTCGTACGACAGGGAACTGATAACAAGGGAAAAAAACAGAGCGCTTCTCAATATCATGTCTGAAGCGGCCGGCGGAGGCTCTAAATGACATTATCCGATATTTCCATAAAAAACCCCGTACTTGCGTGGATGATATTCATCGGCGTTTTAGTTTTTGGGGCCATTTCCTACGCGGGGATGGGAGTATCGCAGATGCCCGACGTAGATTTTCCGCAACTCAGCATAAACACGAGCTGGCCCGGCGCATCACCCGAGGCTGTGGAGTCCACCATAACGGACACGCTGGAACAGTCCATACTGGGGGTCGAAGGTGTAACCGAGATAACGTCCTCGTCAAGCAGAGGGCGCTCAAGCATAACGGTGCAGTTTGACCTGGACAGGAACATTGACGTGGCACTGCAGGACCTGCAGGCAAAACTCGCCAACGTCGCGCGCAGACTGCCGGATGACGTGGAACTTCCCACCATCACCAAGAGAAACTCTGATTCATCGCCAATCATGTGGATTGCCGTATCGGGCGATAAAACGCAAAAATACATCATGGAATACACACGTGACCACTTAAAAGACGCTTTTACCACAATTCCGGGGGTGGCCGAGATATTCATGGGAGGCTACAGGGAACCTTTGTTCCGTGTATGGCTCGACCCAAAGGCAATGAATGAAAAGGAAATACTGGCGGACGATATTGTTTCAGCCATAAACGCGGGCCACAAGGAAGTTCCGGCGGGTTATATTGACACCGGCGTCAGGGAGATAAACATCAGGGTCCCGGGCGAGGCGGCGACGGTTGAGGAGTTCGCTTCCATAATTATACCATCGCGCAAAGGCTCGTCGTTGTGGAAACCTTTTAAGATAGGCGACGTTGCCATGGTGGAGGACGGACTGGAGGACATCAGAGGGTTTGCCCGCTCTAACGGGAATCCGGCCGTGGGCCTGGGTGTCCTGAAACAACCGGGAACAAACTCGGTACAGGTTGCACATGACATAAAAAAGAAGATTGTCCAACTGCAAAAAGAGATGCCGGAGGGCTTGAAAATAGAGGTCCGTTTCGATTCGACTCAGTTCGTGGAGGAGTCGTCCAGGGAAATGAACAAAATCATAGTCCTGTCCATAATACTGACGTCTCTTGTCTGCTGGTTGTTTTTGGGTTCGTTCGGTTCGGCCGTAAACGTATTTTTAACCATACCCATGTCGATATTCGGGTCATTTTTTATCATGAAACTCTTCGGTTTTACGCTGAATACTTTCACGTTTTTGGCACTTACACTGGTCATAGGCATTGTGGTGGACGACGCTATAATGATGATAGAGAACATTACCCGGCACAGAGAAGCGGGCGAGAATAATGTGAAGGCCGCGATAAAGGGCGCCCGCGAAATAACTTTCGCAGCGATAGCAGCTACCGTGGCCATACTGGCCATATTTGTGCCTGTTATATTTATGAAGGGTGTCATTGGCAGATACTTTTTTCAGTTTGGTGTGACCATCTCGGTCGCGGTGCTGTTCTCTCTGCTCGGCGCATTGACTCTGACCCCCATGTACGCGGCAGAGTTCCTGCCTCCGCCGCATAAAAGCGGGAGAAAGCCCTTTATGGAAAGGTTTATGGAATCATTCAGGAAATGGTATAAAAAGGTCCTCGGATACTGTCTGGAGCACAGGTGGCAGGTGGTGACAGGCGCCGTGATTTTCTTTGCACTCTCCATGTTCCTTGCAGTATCGGTCAAGATGGAATTCGTACCGCCTATGGATGTCGGAGTCATAGATATCAACATCAGGACGGCTCCGGGTTCGTCGATAACCTATGTAAATGACGTTATGCTAAAGGTTGAAAAAGTGGTTGCGGCCCGCAAGGATGTGGCCGCCTATTTCACGAATGTGAGCAGCCGTAACTCGAGCGTTTCCGTGACCCTGCTCGATGCGAAAAAAAGACCATGGGATCCGGAGAAAAAAAGGCCGCTGACACAGCATGAGATAACGGCACAGCTCCGCAATTCGTTAAAGGCTGTAAAAGGCGTCGTCAATGTTTCCATACAGGATATGTCACAGTCCGGATTCACGGCGCGCCGCGGTTTTCCGGTGGAGTTCACGCTCATGGGCCCCGACTGGAACAAACTCATAGAGATGAGTTCCATGCTGACGGCAAAAATGGAGGAGAGCGGGTTGATGGTGGATGCGGACACTGACTACAGGCCCGGGGTGAACGAGGAAGTGATACGGCCCGACAGGGTCAAACTGTTCCAGAGGGGGCTTACCATAGATACCGTGAGTACTGCCATCAATTCTCTTTATGGAGGCATCACTGCGGGCAAGTTCACGAAAAACGGCAAGCGTTACGATATCAAAGTCCAGCTCGACCCGTCAAAGAGAATGGACCTCAAAGAATTAAACAATATAATGGTCAGGAATAACCGTGGCGAACTCATCAGGCTGGGCGAGGTCATAACCATGGAGGAAGAGCCGACCGTTAATTCTATAACCCGTCTGAACAGGCAGCGCGCTATCAGGATATCGGCAAACGTGGCGCCGGGCAAGGCTCAGGGGGATGCCATGAAAGAGGTGGAACGGCTCACGAAAACCCTGCCCGAGGGATATGTGACCGCGTTCACGGGCTCCTCGCAGACATTCAGGGAATCATTCAGCAGCCTATGGATAGTCCTGCTGCTCGGTATTTTTGTCGCCTATATGGTACTGGGGGCGCAGTTCAACAGTTTTGTGCACCCCATAGCGGTACTGATGGCGCTGCCATTCTCAGCCTCGGGCGCGTTCATCGCGCTGTTTTTGAGCGGCAAGACCCTGAATATTTACAGCGCCATAGGGTTGATACTGCTGATGGGTATAGTAAAAAAGAATTCCATCCTGCTTGTGGATTTTACCAACCAGCGCAGGGAAGAGGGGATGAACGTAAAAGAAGCGCTCCTTTCGGCCTGCCCGGTGCGCCTGCGTCCCATTATAATGACATCAGTCGCCACAATAGCGGCGGCCATCCCTCCGGCGCTTGCCACGGGCATGGGCTCCGAAACCAGGGTGCCGATGTCCATCGTTGTAATAGGAGGGGTTATTTTTTCGACATTTCTTACGCTGTTTGTCGTGCCTTGCGTATACAGCCTGCTGTCAAACCTGGAAAGCGGCGCGCACAGGCAGGAGGTGCATCAGGCAATGAAAGAACTGGCAGGAATAGGGGAACCGCAGAAAACGGGGCGTGATGAAAAACGGCTGTAATTTTTTCATAAGCAAAATTTCACGGATGCCGGCCACGGGCAGGCAAACTGACAAAGTCAGGCAAAACTAATTTTTATTAACATTGTTAGGGGATTGACAATACTATTTATTTGCGTTATATTATGACAGAATTTGCAGGGAGCAGGCTACGCAGCGCCCGGAAACACAAAAAGAAGCGAGGATAGTGCCTCGCTTTATTTTTTGTGGGGCTATAACAGGAGCGTGCCATGGCTGAAATTGACCCGAAAGAACTAAAGGGGCTTTCTGAAACAGAAGTGATTGAGAAAATAAAAACGGACGGATACAACGAAATACCCTCCTCAAAACCAAAATCAATATTCAGGATAGCTTTTGATGTCCTGAAAGAACCCATGTTCATACTGCTTGTCACATGCGGGGTGTTATATCTTTTCCTGGGTGACCTGCAGGAAGCCATCATGCTTTTGTTTTTTGTTTTTGTAGTGATGGGCATAACATTTTACCAGGAAAAAAAGACAGAACGCGCCCTGGAGGCTCTGCGTGACCTTTCCAGCCCGCGGGCGCTGGTTATCAGGGATAAAACATCAAAAAGGATTGCGGGCAGAGAGGTCGTACCGGGGGACTTTGTGATTTTATCCGAAGGCGACAGGGTGCCGGCCGACGGCATATTGATATGGAACAGCAATTTAAGCGTGGATGAATCGCTGTTGACAGGCGAGTCGGCGGCTGTCCGCAAAACTACAGGCGATGCGGCGCAATCTATGGCCAGGCCGGGCGGTGAAGAGACGCCTTTTGTGTATTCGGGGACTATGGTTGTTCAGGGACAGGCTGTAGTGGTGATAAAATCAACCGGAATGTCAACGGAACTCGGGAAGATAGGAAAGGCAATTAACGCCGCCTCTGACGAAAGTACGTTCCTTCAAAAAGAGATAAACAACCTTGTAAAAGTCGTGGCATTGATTGGGGCGGTTTTATGTTCGGCGGTTTTTATCATATACGGGTATACGAGGCATGACTGGACAAACGGATTTCTGGCAGGGCTGTCGCTGGCCATGGCAATGCTGCCCGAGGAATTCCCGGTTGTAATGACCATATTTTTTGCGCTGGGCGCATGGAGGATGTCGCATAAACATGTACTGACCCGCAAGGTGGCGGCCATAGAAACATTGGGCTCCGCCACCGTGCTGTGTGTTGATAAAACCGGGACGCTTACACAGAACAAGATGCTCATTAAACAGGTTTTTGCCGGCGGGCAGATATACGACATAAACGGCGGAGTCATACCCGAGCGCGCCGGAAAGGTAATAGAGTACGGGATACTCTCGTGCCGTAAAGACCCTTTTGATCCCATGGAAAAAGCGTTCAAAAATCTTGAATCCGCGCTGCCCGGAGGCAAAAGTAAAATCCATGAATCCTATGAGTTTGTAAAAGAATACCCGCTTTCAAAAAAAATGCTCGCGCTATCACATGTATGGAAAGACCCTGCGACCGGCGGTTGTGTCATAGCCTGCAAGGGAGCGCCCGAGGCCGTGATGGATCTGTGCCACCTTTCTGAAAATTCAAGGATACAACTTATGTCTGTCGTCAATGAACTGGCATCACACGGTTTGCGCATTCTTGGCGTGGCCGGAGCCTCTTTTGGCAGTCACGAACTGCCGGGAGACCAGCATGATTTCAAATATGAGTTCCTGGGTTTTACCGGGCTTGCCGACCCTGTGAGGCCCGAGGTTGCGGGTTCGATAAAGGAATGCTATGAAGCGGGTATACGCGTGGTAATGATAACGGGCGACTACCCGGGTACGGCGAGGTCCATCGCGGCCGAGATAGGCCTGAAAAACAGCGCCGACGTGATAACCGGCGAGGAACTGGAGGCCATGGATCCGCAAGAACTGAAACACCGGGTCACGGGCACCGATATTTTCGCGCGCGTTGTGCCCGAACAGAAACTGAAGATTGTACAGGCATTTAAGGATATCGGCGAAGTGACGGCGATGACAGGCGACGGGGTGAATGCCGCGCCGGCCCTGAAGACAAGCCACATAGGGATTGCGATGGGCGGCAGA
>JAJFUW010000198.1 GCA_021372235.1 Spirochaetia bacterium | reverse complement strand
GAACCATTTTGGGGAAACCATAACAAAGCCGTGTCCTGTTCAACCAGACACGACTTTGCCATGGCAGTTTTAATTGCGGTCATTGCCTGGTTGTGGACCCGTCGTCATAAACAGCTTCGTTTTTTGGGTTCAGCGTAATCCCCCAGAGCAGTTTGGAAACAACATCAATTCCGAGTTCCTGGTCAGCAAACCTGTTTGATTTGAGCTGCAACTCAATGTTGGTATCAAATATCAGGGAGACCCAATCGCCCAGGTCGGTCGGGAAGGCTTTGATTTTTCCGTAATCATTGATGAGGTAAACCGTGGTGCTCAATGTAGTGCCGTCATTATAGTTCCTGGTACCAACGACTGCCAGATCGGTCGAATCCGGGTTAAATAGGGTGATATCTGTGTTGAAATAACCGTTCCGTCCCGAACCATCAGCGTTAGCTTTGTTGGAAAAATAAGGATCCAGTGTATCATTTAAATTGTTACTGTCCAGGGCACTGCCGGCATAGCCAAAGTTTGCGGCAAGTTCATCGTAGAGTTCTGTCCGTGCTTCCAAGTTACCGGCAATGGCCATTTCATTAATGGTGTTTTCAACTTCATTGGTGTTTGTGAAAGTCTTATCGTCTGTCATGCGGATCCATGTATAAACCGGCACAGTTCCGGAGACCTGCGACATGACATTTTTTTTGTGTTCGTAGATAACGTCGTTTAACGCGAGCGAATATTCATAATCATTTAACCTCCAGACAAGGTTTTCCTTTACCGGTTCGCTGCAAAACCCCCTGTTTCTGACGGGATCGGCAGGGTTGAAATATTCATAGCCGAATATATTTATCATCTCAACCATATCGTCCATATTTGATAACCTGGTAACAGTGCTGGTCCTGTAGTAATCCGGCATATTGGGAAAATTTTGTATGTTCCATTTGCTGTTCCACGCGTATTTTGGTATCTCTGCCGGCAGGTCCCTGTTGAAAATATTCATGGTGCGCAGATAGTCCATGCGGGTATCACGCAGCGTCAGTGACAGCAGGTCAACCTCGTTTGCCTCGGGCCTGAAAATATATTCCTCTATCCTGACCCTGTTACCGTGCACGTCAGTCATGGTCTTGCCCAGGTGCAGGTCTGCCCGCATCTGTTCGTTGACAAATCCCAGGTCATTTATAGCCTGCGCGCGGGTGTGGATCATCTCGTTGCGGAGTCTGTTCTTGATGTTCTCTTTTACGGTCTTTACCGCGGCCTGATGGCCTGCGTTCGTGCCGCCGACAGAGAGGTTTGTCTCCGAGGAACCGGTTGCATTTCCCTGTTCATCGGCGTGCGAACGCTGTATGAGCCATTCCCTGACGTTTTTACCGTTCCTGCTCATATCGCGGTATACTTTTACATCTTCCCTCATGCCGTCTATGTTTTTTTCGATGTTGAGCATGGGGCGCAGTTTCTCAGGTGTGGAAGGAGAACCGTTTGACCCGCGTATCCATGACCCGTTGCCCCGTGTAACCCTTACTGTTTTGGAGCCGTCTGCGTTCGAATACTCGACAGAACCCTCATAAACGCCGAGCGTGGAGCCGTCCTCGCTGCATGTCACGCTCAATTCTGTGCCCTTGACCGCGGCGATAGCCATTTTTGTGCGTACTTCAAATGCAGAGTCAGGTGATTTCAGTTTGTCGACAATGGCCATAACCCTCCCTTTTAACAACTTAAAAATGGTCCTTGCAGCCGGGTTGTTCCTTTTGAGTTCGGATATGACCAACTCCGAATTTGAATCAACTCTCATCAAGGTTGCGCTGTCAAAAAGGATTTCCGCGAAGGAGTCATCATTTGTCCTGAATACATCCCCTTCATATACAGGCATACCGATTGAGAGGCTTTTCCATTCCCTGACATGATAGACCTGTACTGAACCGCTGAATTTTGACACTATTGCGATTGAATCAGCGGGATTATCAGCTCCAAATGCGGAAAAAACAAAGAAAAACGAAAAAAACAACACTGCCAACCAATTCGATTTTTTCATGTTCAAACCTCCATAATGAGATATTATTAATACATTATATTAATAGCAATATGTGTGCCGATAATATATCGTTATTTTAATGGTGTTTTATTGGAAAACATTGTTTGTTTTTTGACATGGTGCCGGATTTTTGGCAGCTGTTTTTTAGCGGTGTTGAAATACTTCTGTTCTTAAGAAATATTTAAAGATTGCCTCACTTCCGGTTTCTGACTCATTTTTCCTCAAAATATAATATGTGTCATAAAACCAATATACACCAAAGCATATTAATAAAAAAAACGGCCGTAACAGTCCGGCCGTTTTTTTATCAGGATCCGTATTTATTTTTTTGGACTATTCGTCCTTACCGCAGCACTTTTTGTATTTTTTCCCGCTTCCGCACGGGCACGGGTCGTTCCTTCCGACCTTTGGGCTCTGGCGCCTCACGGTCTCCACCTTTTGTGCGGATTCTGAGGTGTTCATGTACATTTCCCTCTCATCCATGGGTTCGGGCGCTCCCTGCGCCGTCGGCAGGTTGAACTCCGGCCTCGATTCCATCAGGCGGGTGTTACGCTGCCTGCGCGAGAGCTGCGTCTGGTCGACAACCTCGACCCTGAACAGGAATTCTATGACCTCGTGTTCCATGTCCACAATCATTTTTTGGAATAGCTGGAACCCCTCTTTTTTGTACTCGATAAGCGGGTCTTTTTGGGCGTAGGCGCGCAGGCCAATGCCTTCCTTTAACTGGTCCATAGAGTATAGGTGCTCTCGCCATTTTGTGTCAACAACCTGAAGCATGATATTGCGCTCTATTTCGCGCAGAAGTTCCGCGCCTATTCCCGCCTCTTTTGTTTCATAAGCTGTTTTCATGGCATCGAATATATTTTCCTCAAGAAGTTCCCTGGTCAGCAGATTAATATCGGTATTTTCCTTGTCCACCGTAAACTGCACGCCAAACGTGGATTTCAGCCTCTCTGTCAGAGACGCGTAATCCCACTCCTCGGGATGTACTTTTTCCGGAGCGGCATCATAAGCAATATCTTTTGCAACCTCCAGCATCATTTCTATAATAGTGTCTTTCATATTGCGTCCTTCGAGTACGGCCACCCTCCTGCCGTATATTACGGAACGCTGGTTATTCAGGACATCGTCGTACTCCAGCAGATGTTTCCTGATGGAAAAGTTGTGGGCCTCGACTGTTTTTTGAGCGCGTTCCACTGATTTGCTTATCCACGGGTGTTCCACGTTCTCATTCTCTGTCATGCCTATGTTTGACATGAGGCCCTTTATTTTTTCCGAGCCGAATATCCTCATCAGGTCATCGTCGAGTGAGATATAAAAACGCGTCTCGCCGGGGTCCCCCTGCCTTCCTGAACGGCCGCGGAGCTGGTTGTCAACGCGGCGTGACTCGTGTCTGGCTGTACCTATGACATAAAGCCCGCCAAGTTCCTTAACGCCCGGCCCGAGCACAATGTCCGTGCCCCTGCCCGCCATGTTGGTGGCGACCGTTACGGCTGCGGGCTGACCCGCCAGCGCCACTATCTCCGCCTCACGTTCATGGTTTTTGGCGTTCAAAAGTTCATGCTTTATGCCTCTGCGGACGAGCATGGAACTTAACAGTTCGTTTTTTTCTATGGAAGTTGTACCAATGAGCACGGGCTGACCTCTTTTGTTGCGTTGTACAATGTCTTCTATTATGGCATTGAATTTACCCTTTTCGTTCAGATGAATTACATCAGGAGCGTCTATCCTGATCATGGGTTGGTTTGTGGGTATGGTCAAAACGTCCAATTTGTATATGGACCAGAACTCCTCGGACTCCGTCTCAGCGGTACCGGTCATGCCGGATATTTTTTCATACATCCTGAAATAATTTTGCAGTGTAATGGTTGCCAGCGTCTGGTTCTCGCGCTCTATATTAACTCGTTCCTTAGCCTCTACGGCCTGGTGAAGTCCGTCGGACCACCTGCGGCCCGGCATCAACCGTCCCGTAAATTCATCGACTATTATGACCTTACCGTCTTTAACTATATATTCCTTATCGCGCCTGTAAAGCGTATGCGCCTTGAGCGCCTGGTTTATGTGATGGATTGTTTCGATATTCTGCGGGTCATAAAGGTTGGAAATATTGAGGAGTTTTTCCGCGTGGGCAACACCTTCTTCGGTCAGGAATGCGGTGTGTCCTTTTTCGTCTATCTGGTAGTCTTTTTCTTTTGAAAACCGGGGTATTATCCTGTCTATTTTATAATACATTTCAGTCGATTCTTCGGCAGGCCCCGAGATAATGAGCGGCGTTCTGGCCTCGTCTATCAAAATCGAGTCAACCTCGTCTATAATGGTGTAATGCAGGAGCCTCTGAACGCGTTCCTGCGGGTAAACGGCCATGTTATCCCTGAGATAGTCAAAACCAAACTCGTTGTTTGTGCCGTACGTTATGTCCGCAGCGTAAGCGGCCTGGCGTTCCTGTGTTGTGGAACCGTTCTTTACGCAACCCACGGTCATACCCAGGAAGTTGTAAATATTCCCCATTCCTTTAAAGTTGCCTTTGCCTAACGAATCGCGCTCGGCAAGATAATCGTTGACCGTGATGACGTGTACACCTTTGCCTGTCAGAGCGTTCAGGTAAGCGGGTAATGTCGCAACCAGTGTTTTTCCCTCTCCTGTTTTCATCTCGGCTATTTTGCCCTGATGCAGGACCATACCACCCATTAGCTGGACGTCGAAATGTCGCATGCCCATGACCCTTTTTGATGCCTCCCTGACAACCGCAAAGGCTGCCGGCAGTATGTCATCGAGCGTTTCGCCGGCTGCGAGCCGCGCTTTTAATTCCGGGGTTTTGGCCTTTAGTTCGTCGTCGGAAAGTTTTTCCAGGTCGGATTCCATGGAGTTTATCAGTTCCACAGTCGACGCCAGTTTCTTCATCTCGCGTTCGTTACGGGTTCCAAATATTTTTTTTATGAGATCAAGCATATAGTAATTCTCCTTATTAATTTACAATTTTGTAGAATTTATGATACAACAAATAATGTGAATATGATTGCTGTGAATTTTATTTCACTTTGAAATCATAATTCCCTGTGCGGCTTGCCTGCATTGTCTGACGATCTGCGAGCTATGAGGAATACAATCAATATGATCAGGAAAAGTATACCCCCGATGATTGAGTAAAATATGAGCGGGTTTTCCGGTTCGACGTAAATATCCAGCGGGTATTCGCGTACAAATCCCTCGCACTGGATTTTCAGTGTCAGGGGCAGTTTGTTGTCCCCGTCGTAGCTTCCAAGTATGAGCATCTCAAATGATATTTCCCTTTTGTCTGTAGCAAGTACGGTCTGCAGTTCTTTCTGGGGATTATGTATAATGATGGCTTTGTTACCTGTAAGCAGTGTTGCATAAGTGTTCAGCGCTGGTCTCTCGCCTGTATTTTGTATGGTGAACAAGAGCATAAAAGTGCGTTCCCTGTCAAAAAGGCCGAAAACATTCTCAAAAGTACGCTTCTTTGCCGTTTCTTCCGCGGATGCCTGGACTATGGAGAATTCAGCCGTCCTGCCTGCCGGTATCGGCACTGCTGTCGGGTATGGCGCAGGCACTCTCTTCGCGGTGTATTTTTTGACCGGTTTTGGGGTCGGTTTTGGGGTTGGTTTTGGCGTGGGTTTGGCTGTCGGTTTGGGCATGGCCGTGGGGACAGCGGTCGGTTCGGGTTCAGGGGTTGGTTCTTTCGTTGGTTCCAGCGTGGGAGGCACGGCTGTCGGCTTTTGATGGGCATCGACAGTGCCGGAATCAAACATATCTCCTGTATCGTGTTTGTTTACAGTATCACTGCCGAGAAATTCATCATCCTCGTCCTGTGCGAGTATGACAAATGGCAATGTTATGAGGAACAATATGGCGGATATCAGTATCGCAATTTTACGCATGTATAAAAGCCTCCTAAAGATTTATTCCCTTTTAAAACAATAACAATATAACATAAACAAGAATTTTTTCAAGGTTTGTGTTTGAGCTGTAAATGCAGAATGGAAATGTCCTCTTTTTTTAATCCCAAAGAATTGGGCAGGGCCTTTACTTTGCATTGACTGGCAGAGGTCTATTTAGTAGAATAGAAATACCCAAAGGAGTAAAAATGGAAGAAATACAGCAACAACAGCATGGCACGGAAGCGACTTTTATAGAGCATATAGCGGTACTGCGTAACTATATAATCATAATACTCTTATGCATCGCGGCTGCCTCTTTTGCGGGTTATTTCCTTTTCGACAAATACATAGTGTACCTGACAGGCGCTTACAAGGAACAATTGTTCATTAATTCACCTGCCGAAGCATTCATGATCAGGCTGAATTACTCGATATATTTCGGTGTCTTCATAAATATCCCGCTGATTGTGTTTTACGTGACGTCCTATATAATGCCGGCACTGACAGTCCATGAAAAACGGATACTCGTCGTAAGTTCGGCGCTTGCGGTCCTGCTTTTTATAGCAGGACTTGTTTACGCCTATATCATGGTGATACCCACTGCCATAAAATTTCTTTTTAATCCGTCGTTTGTATCCGGAAAAGTCGGGGTGATGCTCAATTATACCATTTCACTCAAATTTATACTGACATTACTGCTGGCTTTCGCCCTGATATTCGAATTCCCGATACTTTTGTATGTTCTTTTGTACCTGAAACTGATGTCTGTAAAGTTCCTCGTAAAAAACTTCAGGTTCGTACTGGTAGTGATTGTTGCAATCGCCGCCGTAGCCACTCCTTCGCCGGACTGGGTCAGCCAGATAATGCTTTCCGTTCCCATGATAGTGCTGTTCTGGCTTACCATCCTGGCAGCCAAACTTACCGGAGCGGGAAAAAATGATGAAGAACCCGCAGAGGAGGTCTCATAATGTTCGGTGTCGGCCCCGGAGAAATGCTGATAATAGCCATACTATTCATACTCTTCGTAAAACCTGAAGAATATCCGAAGATGATGAGGACGGTGGGTAAAATGTTGGGGAAACTGAAAAAATTCATAAGCGATGTGAATAACAACATAAAACTGAACTAAAGGTGTCTCAATAAAGCGCAGCAAACCTCATAAAAAACAAAGCAACTCAAATAAACCAAATTGAAACTTATTTATGTCTATTTGATATGCCTGCCCTATTGAGACGCCTTTACTTCTTTTCCCCTTCGTCTTTTTTCTCTTTTCCCTCTTCTTTTTTTAACTCTTCCTGCCCCTCTTTTACGCCTTTTTCAAATTCACTTTTTGCCTTGCCGAGCGATTTTGCGAATTTCGGTATGGCTGCGCCTCCGAATATCACCAATACTACCGCGCCAATCACGAGTATTTCCGACATTCCCACCATAAAAACCTCCAGTTATTTTGTGCCGCTATTGGCGGACAATTGTTCAAAGACCTTATCAGCCGTAACGTTGATACCCTGTTCTCCCGAAACTGCGGTAATATTCGCATGCTCAGGATATGATTTGGAACCGAACATGTCACTGCCCCATATTACAACCGCCGGTTTATCCGCCCACTTCGCTGCCTGGACAAAGTAAGAATCCATGCATACTACCGCGGACGCGTATTCTTTGATCAGAGCAAAAAGCTGCATAATAGTCGGCCTGCCCCTTAAGTCCAATGCACCCGGTATTACGGGGTCATTGTTTGAACCTGACTGTACCGGAATTTTGCCGGTTTTTTTTGTTATGATTGCGGCCAGTTCTGCCCACATGGCAGAGTCCCAAAATGTTCCGGGGTAGTCCCTGCCGGAACAGATAAATACAGGTCCTTTTTCAAGGTTAAAATACTTTAGCGTTTCAAAAGTTCCCTCAGGAGGAAATATTTCTATGTTCTCAGGTGTTCCCGTTTTCAGCCCAATAAGACCCGCAATAGTGTCAAAAGCCCTGACTTTTGACGGGATTGCGGCCGGGATTGCCGACATTGGCATATCGCCGGTAAAATCTGCTATCTGCGCTACCGCCGGATGGCTGCCAAATATTGCAGAAACATGGTTAAACCTCCGCAGGCCAAACGGCCCAATACCCTGCTTTTGCGCCGCGGCCAGCACGGAACTTAACAGCAAAAGATCGCTTAAATTCCCGGAAGGGTCTATCCATCTCAGTTTACTGTCGGTCCGGTCAATACTGTTTATTGTCCTTTTCATTTTATGCCTGCCGTCACTTTTTTTACCACCGGTTTTAAGCCGGCGGGTTCTTTTGTAAAATAGGTAAACTTATTATACGATATTTTTGACGTTACCGCATCAATTGAATACTCGGCCAGGACAAATATTTCAACACCGGGTTTTACGATATTCTTGGATACATATTCTTCCCGGACCAATGTTGCACCCTTTTTCCTGTCAAACACCGCGTTAAACGAGGAGAACCTTGCGCAGTTATGCGTGTAGACATATTTCAGTTTGCCGTCAGGACCGGTCAGGTAGAGCTTCAACCGGTTCTTGACCGAACTTTCCTCAGGCGACGAAGGCGCAATCGGGTTCTCTTTCCCTCCCGCGCGTGCCGCTATGACGGCGGCGGTTGTGGCATAAACCCCGTTTTTGACGTCTTTGTAGATCGTCTCAAAAGCTATCTTTGACGGCGAGAAATTTTTTTCCTTTGAGGCCTGTTTTGCCATATCGTCATGGAAATAACCGTAGAATTTCGGGCCTGTAAGCATCGGGAATAGTTCCGGATATTCGTTCAACGCGTCAGTGCTGTTTTTAGCCTTTTCAAGCATGGCTTCCGCCGCCCGCGTCACCGGTTTTAACTCAATGTAAAAAGAGTTCTGCCCCGGTTCCACCTCGAATTCAGGGCAGTCCCTGAGGTCATAACCCCTTTTTGAGCCGCAGACACGTATCCTGCCTCCGGCTTCCTTCAGAAACGCCGGTGCGTTGTCTTTTGTTATGATGCCGCCGGCGTCTTTTGCACCGGCATCCATCACCATGAGGAGCGAATCATAAGGAAAAGCCGTGATCGTTACGGAACCGGCGTACATCATGGCCGCCGGTATGAAAATCAGCGCCGGTATCAGTGCTGTTTTGCGCATTAAAATCCCTCCGGTAGTTTCAGGTTCTGCATGGCGTTATCCAACTGCACCACGTTGAATGATTTGAAACATTCGGGTGCCCCGCCTGAAAGCGCGCATCTGGCACTCGAGTCGCACGGTGTTTTCTGGTGCGGGCACTCTTCACCAAAGTTAATGGCAGACGCGCGTTCCCCATAAGGCCTGAACCATTTATTGGACGGCCCCATGAACACAATGGTTGCAATTCCTTTTAGCGCCGCGTAATGGGAAAAACCCGTGTCAGGCCCCACGTAAAGCGACGCCTGACTGATAAAATCAAAAGTTTCCTTTAAATTTCCTATCTCAATTGCCCGTAAATGGTTGCTTTTTATGAAATCGTGGTAAATCTCTTTATCAGGAGGCGGCGGGACAAGTACAACGGGTGTAAATTCCCGGTTGGTGAGGTGCATGTATATTTTCATCATCATTTCAACCGGAAGCCTGCGCAGCGCCGAGCCGGCGGCCGCGACAATCACCGCTGTTTTTTTGCCTTTCAGGTTTGAGGCCACATAGTTGCGCAGCGGTTCACTCAGCGTTCCGGGAAGCGATGGCGTGACATACGGGTGCCAGCGCACGTCCACACCGAGGAGGGCGTTTATCTGGGCGCTGATATTCTCATAATATGTGGATGCTTCCTTGAAATTCTCCGGTCTCCATAGGAAATACTGTTCCGGCCCCTTTACGGACTTTACCGCCATTTCCATCGCGGGAACCCCCGTCAACGAGATAACAAAGTCGTTATCAGCACATACCTTTTTTACGAGCTCCGCACTCCTGTCCGTCAGCTTCGCCGGTTTTACTCCCGGTTCAAAAGGAGGATTCATTATCACACTGACATTGGTGTACGGGTTGCCGCTATATACAGGTTCCCACCTCTCACCCCAACAAATGACGCTTATCACCGCGTTCGGGAACATGACCCGCAATTTGTACTGTACCATAAGCGATATCAGCGCGTCGCCCATGCCTATGTTCGGGATTACCAGGATTTTTTTCGCTTTTGACAGTCCTTCGCCGCCCATATCAGGTCACACTCCGTTCTATTTTATATCCTGTGACAGGTTCGAAATACCTTTCAAAGAATATCCTGCGCGATTCGCAGAAAAATGTCGGGTGGTTGATGTCGTTATAGTAGTTTATGGAGTCCACCGGACATCCTCCGTGACACAGGTCAAAAAACCTGCATTTAGCGCAATGGCCGGACGCTAAAACCGAGACCCTTTTATCAATAGAATTCTTAAGGCTGTTGTCAAAGACGTTCTCGAAATCGTTCTCCTTCAGGTTCCCGTATTTGAAAACACCGGCATCCATCGCCCTGCCGCACTGATATATGTTGCCTTCCGAATCTATTCCCATGTGTGTCCTGCCGCAGACGCCCGACTCGTCGCATGTCAGGATGGAGAACGGGTCGGTCAATTTACGCAGCATGCTGTCAAAAGGGGCTATTTTGGGGAACGAATGGCGGCGGTTATACAGGTGCGCAAATGCCCTGCCGAGGAAATGGCCGTATTGTTCTGCGGTGACAAACAGGTATGAAAGCTCGGATTTTTTTGCCTCGCCTTCCCTGTATATCGGGTTTATCCTGAAAGCGGTGTTGTTGCCAAATAGAGAGAGGTTTGAGAGAAAATTGACGGTCTCAACGGGTTTGTCAATGCTTTTTGACGTGACGACATAGATAACGCCGAGGTCCGCCCTTAACCGTTTCAGTCTGCGTGCGGCCTCGAAAAACTTGGTATTATACATTTCGCTGCTCTTTGAGCCGCCGAGGCGCCTCAGCCCGTCAACGTATTCATAACTCGTGCCGATCTGTTCGATTCCCAGCTTTTCAAGCACGTCTTTCATCGAATCGTTATAAAGGATTATATTTGACTGCATCCTGTTCTTGATCCTGCCGCAGACCCCGCCTGATGCGGTTTGCTGCAGGGCAAGCACTTTTTCATAGAAATTTTTCCCCATCAACATGGGTTCCCCGCCGTGCCATATTATGGTTGCTTTCCTTTCGGGGTCCGCGTTTAAGTAGTCGGCCAGCCTGCGTGTGAAAAGTTCCAGAGTTTCGTCAGACATGAAGGAGCGTCGCCTGTCCTTGCCTTCGACGCTGCAATAAACGCAGTCTGCGTTGCAGTTTTCCGTGACTTTTACGATTATAGAGATAACAGTCGCCATGCTAAAGGCCTGTTTCTGATTTCTTTTTTGTTTCTTCTTTTGTCTTTTTGATGTCGTAGGCATCCAGAAAGTTGCGGTAGAAACCGCGGCATTTGTCGTAATCCCCGGCCACGTAAGGCGCCAGAAAACTTTTGCATGATTTGAACCCCTCACACATGGCGCAGGTGTCTGCTTTGGCCATCTGCGAGGATATGAATCTGTAATGTTCATCCTCGCTTATATCGTTAAAACCGCCACTGGCCGCGTCGTATTGGACGAAATGCGCCGGATTGTGGAAATAGGCCGAACTTAGGTCCTTGTCAGGGCTCCCATATGAAGCCGCCATCATGGTGAACGGGTCCAGCTGCTGCCTTTTTACCATGGAGAGCAGCTGGTCTGTTATGAGGTC
>JAJFUW010000188.1 GCA_021372235.1 Spirochaetia bacterium | reverse complement strand
GAGAGGCGGCCCGCTGTAAGGCGGGCCGCCTCTTACAACCGTGTTTTTACTTTACCGTTACATAACCAACTTCTTTTACTATCCTCTGGCCTTCGGGGCTGAGGATATAATCAATGAAATCCTTTACCTTACCCGACGGATCGCCGTTGGTGTACATGAATAGCGGCCTGGATATCTTGTATGAGCCGTTGAGCACATTTGCCTCATTGGCCGCAACTCCGTTGACCTTTACCGAATTCAGATCTGAAGAAAGGTAGGCGAGCCCCACATATCCTATGGCTCCCGGTGTCTTTGCGACCGCCTCCGCTATTTCCTTGTTGGAGGCGAGCATGAGGGAATCCGTCCTGAGTTTCGCTCCGCGGAGCACAAGCTCGTTAAAAACCTCAAACGTACCCGATGCCGAATCCCTGGAGATACACACAATCTTTTCACCATTTCCGCCGACCTGGCTCCATTTGGTGATGTCGCCGGAAAATATGGCCTTTAACTGGTCCAGCGTGAGGTCCTCAACTTTATTGGCGGAATTGACAACTATCGCTATGCCGTCATTTGCCACTATCGTTCCCACCGGGTTTACGCCTTTGGATTTTGCTTTCACTATTTCCTTGTTCTTTATTGAACGCGATGAATTACCTATCGAGCACGTGCCGTCTATCAGCGCCGCTATGCCCACACCCGAACCGCCGCCGGAAACCGATATGTCAACATCTTTGTTCGCCTTCATGTACTCTTCCGCTGCTTTCTGGGCCAGCGGCAGCACCGTGGTCGAACCTGTCATGGATATCTTGCCCTCGTTTGACGCAGCCCATGGCCAGTTCCACGCAAAAGCCGGAGCCGTAAAGAGCGATGCTATTACAGCCGCAACCGCAATCATCCTGAACTTTTTCATAATGTTTCTCCTTTTTGTGTTTTTGCTTAAAAGTTCCAGACAGCCTGTGCCGTCCATGTGTTTTTATTCTTTTTCATCAGGTTGTTTGAACCGCCGTCCGGGAACTGGGGCTGTTCGAGCTGGTAGTTCAGCTGCAGCACAACGCCCGTTCCGGCCAACTGTACGTTGGTTCCCACGGCAATCATGTTCATCTCATCCCTTACCGCCTTTGTATCCGGGTTCCACGTATCCCATCTCAAATGTACCGATACCGGATTTATCACCTTTACCCCGAGATAAGTCGAAACGCCGACCGTTACCCCTGTTTTTGAGGCGCTTGCCGCCGAATCATCGCATGACACCAGATATTCAACGCTGCCTTCTATCGGGCCCGTCGCGCCGCCGACCACTACCGCCGTCGCCCTCTTATCCTTGACAGAGTTGCCGCTCATGCCAAGCGCGCTGGTTATCTGCTGCAGGTAGGAGCCGCGCACGTAGATGCCGGGAATGGGTGTGACTAAAAGCGAGGCATTGTACGCCTTTTCCATATTGCTGTCCAGGTTCTTGTAGCCTATTCCATTATATAAGGCGAGCTGGTAGTTGCCCCAGCCGCCGGGGATATTGCCGTCCAGCGCCACACCCATATCCGCCGAAGAACATACTTTTAACTTGTCGTCGATGTTCTTTTCTATCATCGGGTATTCCCATGAGTCAATCGTTCCGAAATAGACCTTCTGCTGGCCGAGCCTTACCGTGATATCCGCGTCCTTTAGCATGGGGATGTTCGTCAATTCGACGTAACCGTATTTCATCCATGCCGCCCAGTCAATCTTCTGGTTCTCCTGTCCGCCCTTTGTCATGTTGACGTCGAGCGTCAGGTTGCCGCTGTATCCCAATTCCGCGTCCGTTACTTTCCACCGCAGGTATGTCCTCGGGATAGAGAATGTGCTGGAGGCCGTCAATGATACGGCTGACGCGCCTTCCTGGTAAAACTGGTACCTGACCCACTGGTAGCCGTAAAACTTGCTGTCAACAGCCGCCGATGCCATGGCCGAGAACGAGAGAACCACTATCATTGCCGCTAAAACCGCTGTTACTTTTTTCATTTTTTCCTCCGTTAGTTTTTTTCCTGGCTTTGTCCTGCCCTGCCGATTTCATTTGGTTCTTTTCCGGTTTTCTCCTCTCCGCACCTCCGTTATTTTTTTGTATCACTTCTTTCTGATTTTTTATTTCATGCAAATGATACAAAAATGCGGTTAAGAAAATGTTTCTTGATTGTTAAGATAAAATTAATTAGTGGAGGTGTTTGTTTTGCTTTTAAAACGGGTTTGCGGCGTGTCTGCACGCTGACGTGGCTACGAGTGTATGGCGGGGAACCTGACCGTAAAAACCGTGCCCGTCCCAGGTTTTGATTCAACGGCGAGCGTACCCGCGTGAAGCCCCACTATATGTTTTACTATTGAGAGCCCCAGGCCGGTGCCGCCCAGTTTGCGGGAGCGCGACTTGTCTACCACATAGAAACGTTCAAAAATCCTCGGAAGCGATTCCTCCGGTATGCCGGTCCCGGTATCCGCCACCCTGACCGATACCCACCCGTCCTCGTGAGCGACACGCACATCGACGCCGCCGTTCTCGGTGTATTTTATGGCGTTGTCAATAAGGTTTATGAACACCTGTTCCAGCCTGAAAGAGTCGCCCTTTATCTTTGGCAGGCCCTTTTCTATTTCCAGCCTGATGTACAACCCTTTTTTCGCGGCCGATTCCTCAAATATCTTTGCGGCGTTGGTCACCGCGTCCTCTACCGCCGCAGACTCTGCGTCCTTTATGACTTCCATCTGTTCAAGCTGTGAAAGCGTCAACAGGTCGTTCACAATGTTTATGAGCCTCTCCGTATGCCTTTTTATCACGTCCAGATAATGTCTGGCGTCAGCGTCCCTGTTGTCAATTTCAAGTGTTTCCGCGAATCCCTTTATCGCTGTCAGGGGAGTCCTGAGTTCGTGGGACACATTGGCCACGAAGTCCTTTTTTATCCTCTCCAGGTCATTGAACTCGGTAATGTCATGCAGTATAAATGCCGCCTGTTTTCTCTCCGCCATAAAAGTTGACGAGCAGAGGAAAACCCTGTTGTTTATCTCGATCTGCTCCGCGGAGTTGATGCCTTTTTTCAGACATTGCTCCACGTTCTGGTTGAATTTTACCGGCAGGAAACTTTCCCAGTAGAACATGCCTTCCGATATTTCCGCCCCTGCAAGCTTTTTAAACGAGTTGTTGACTATCAGTATCCTTCCCTTTTCGTCAACCACCAGCAGTCCCTCGGTTATGGAGGAAATGACCGTGTCCATCTGTGCCTGTTTTGCCATCTTTTCGGCAAACAGGTTCTTTATCTCTTCGGTCATGAAATTAAAGGATTCCGCAAACTCCCAGAGTTCGTCTTTTTCACGCAAATCCACCCGGACGTCAAAATTCCTGCCGGCCACCGCTTTTGACGCGGAGTGCAATTCCGCAATGGGCGCGTAGATATGCCTTGACATGGCGTACGCCGCTATCAAAGACAATATTATCACACAGATGGTTATTAAAAGCACTTTTTCCAGCAGTGTCCGCATGAGGTCATCCACCCGATTCAGATGCAGGCTGGCCCTGACAACGGCAGTCACCCCGCCGCCTTTACCCTGTATGGGCATGGCATAATACAGCAGTCTTTCGCCAAACGTGTTTGAATACCTCGTGGATCTGCCTGGCGTACCGCGCATGGCTTCCATTATCTCGGGCCTGTTTGCGTGGTTGTCCATTACCGGGGTATCCGCCTCGGAATCGGCCAGAACAGTGCCGTCCGCCCCGACCACGGTTATCCTGGTTGATATACCCGCAGCCGCGCGCTTTACAAAATTATCCATCCCGCGGCTGTTTAACGGCTCCAGATATGGCATAACCGCGGATGATATGACTTTTGCTTCATTCTCAAGATTGGTGCCGAGCGTGCTGATATAATGCGACCTGACGGCACTGAATGAGATGGCGGTTATGAGCCCCGACAGTATTATTGCCCCTATTAAATACCCAAAAAAAATCTTTGAAAATATTGTTTTTTTCATTTTTCTATTATTTTATATCCCACGCCGCGCATGTTTATTATCATTTTGCCGGCGGCCCCCAATTTTTCGCGTAAATGTTTGATATGGACGTCTATTGTCCTGTCCACAACCGTCTTTTCATTTCCCCAGAGATTGTCCAGAATCTGTTCCCGGGAAAAGACCCTCTCTTTTTTTGAGGCAAGTATTTCAAGTATTTTGAACTCCGTGGCGGTGAGTTCGATTTTTTTCGACCTGACCTTCACCTCGTGCCTCTCCGGATCAATGACAATATCTCCGATTTTTACCGTTTCAGCAGTTTCGCTCTCTTCGGTAGCCCTGTTGCGCCGCAGTACGGCTTTTACCCTGGCTGTCAGTTCCCCCGGCGAGAACGGTTTTGTCACATAATCATCGGCCCCGAGTTCCAGCCCCACAATACGGTCCGCCTCTTCGCCCCTCGCTGTCAGCATAATGACCGGAATATTTGAATATCTTGCGTCTTTCCTGAGTTTTTTACAGGCTTCGATACCGTCGGTCCCCGGCATCATGATGTCCAGTATGACGAGGTCGGGGGCATATTTTGAAAGCGACTTCAGGAAAACATCCGCGTCGGGGAATTCCTTGACCTTAAACCCGGCCTTTTTCAGGTTGATAGCAACAAGTTCCCTTATATCTTCCTCATCGTCAACCACGGCAATTATCTTTTCCATATCCGGTACCGCCTTATTTTTTATACTAATAATATACCAGAAGCGGTTAACAAATATCAAACTATTTGTTAATTTTCTGTTAATACCTTGCTTTATTCCTTGCCCTGCCCGGGCATTGCGCGCGGCGCTTTCCCGGCGGCGTTTCCCGTACTGCCGGCAAGCATGTCCATAATGTATTTTTTCTGCATTTCCGCGGACATTTTCAGGAACCGCACCCTGTCCGGTTCGGACATTATCTCATACAGCCTTTCCAGGCTCCTTGTAACTATTTCATCCTTTGAAAAATGTACCGACTCCTTGTCCTTCATCTTTAACGTCATAAATCCCTCCTAATTTGGCCGGCCTGCTGTCCGGCCTCTGTTTTTCATCCATACTTCCCGGTTTTACCGGTGCTATCCGCCTGTTTTCCTCGTACATACTCTGCGGGTAATCGTTGAACATCACTGTCTCCTATTCCACTTTTATAACAACTGACGCCATAAAACGTATTAGTATTGTGTTTCATATCTGTTAATAACATCCTTTCCGTTTGCCGAACCGACTACCTTGACCGGGTCGTATATGGGTGCCAGTATCCCGTCTTCGAGCATAACAAATCCCGTAAACATGGATGCGGCCATTTTTAGCCCCGCGAGCCCGCGTGACTTCATGCCATATCTTGTGAGGGCGGAATCGCAGTACAGGCAGGCTGACTGCCCCCCCGCCATTATTTCCACGGCCATCGGTCCAATTTCAGAAGCCCCGCCTTTTTCCCCGGTAAACACACCGTCATAGACAGGACAAAACCTGCCGTCCTTTGTTGTAATCCGACCGTCCCCGCTGGCGCGGCCTGTTGCGGAAAAAACCGATCCGACAGACGACAGAGGCATGGCTGACACAAACCCGCCCCTGGTGAACACGAGAACGTTTAACAGAGACATCACATGCGGCAGGCTTATGGTTACCGTTGTCCCTCTGCCGGGCTCTGAGTCCACCTCGACTGATGAACCTGTTTCGCGGGTAAACTGCATAACGGTGTCCATTCCCACCCCGCGCCCGGAGAGTTGCGTAATGTGCTCTGCCGTGGAGAGTCCCGGGATAAAAATCAGGTCCAGCGGGTCCCTGCCCCCGGCGTCAATGCCTTCCAGCCCCATGGCGCGTGCCTTTGCCAGCACTTTTTCCCTGTCTATGCCGCGGCCGTCATCGCTGACCGATATCTTTGTGACACCTCTGCTCTGCTCCGCGGCTATCATTATCGTCGCGGACGGTTTCTTTCCGGCTGCCGCCCTCTGCGCCGCAGGTTCTATGCCGTGGTCAACGGCATTCCTTATTATATGCATCAACGGTGTGCCTATCTTTTCCTCAACCAGACGATCAACCTCCAGGCTGCCGCCTGATACCATAACAGCCGCCTCCTTGCCGCTGCGTCTGCAGAGTTCGCCCGCCATGCTCCTCAGCCTCATGAATTGATGTCTTAACGGAGACATGTTCAATTGGCCCGCCGCCGCATACGCCCTGGCGACCGCCCTGGATATATCCGCTGTTTTTTTCTCAAACGCCGCCCTTTTTACAGGATGCGCAAACGCGAGCAATGCTGCCGACTTTTTGAGTTCCTCTTCCGCCTGCTTGACGCCTTCGAGATATGCTATGACGGCTTCGAGCCTGACCCTCGGCACTTTTACATCCTGGCTGAGTTCTGCCGCCTCCGGTCCGGATCCGTCCTGTTCTGCGGGCCGGTCCGCAGAAATCTCTTCCTGCTCTGCCGCTGCGGCTGACCGCAGCCTCATGACAACATCCCCCACGTCCCTTGCAGCAATCAGTGAGCCCGTCCTGTTCAGATACTCGGCCGCAGAGACTGCCATTGCCTGAATGCAGGCTACTGCGGACAACAGTATATCCAGTACCCCGATGCTCCCGCACGACCCCGTCTGACGCATGCTGTCCAGTTTGTCCTCGCAGGCAAGTGACAGCAAATAAAAATCTTCCAGTTCGAGGAACATGGCCGAACCCTTTATGGTATGTATGGCCCTGAAAGCGCCGTTGATATCCTCGGGTGTGCCATTGCCTTCGCCCGCATTCATAAGCGCTTCCGTTGCCTCCGCGCTCTTTTCCACGGCATCCGTGTAAAACTCCAGGTAAAGCTCTGCCGGGATATTTTCCGGTCTCTCCATACTGCGTTCCTCCTGTATTTTTTCTCGGATTAATCTTGCATCCGGAACGCTTAAATCCTATTAATTGCCGGTTAAACCTCGGTTAATTCCGGCTGCCGCCTGCCCGAAAATATTTAAGCAAAAGACAACACCTTATTAACAACTGATTAACCGCGTCACGTTATCATTATTCAAAACATACAGGACGGAGACTTGAGTGAAAAATAATATTCATGCGTGGCTGGCAGTATCAGCCTGTGGCAGAGACTGGATGCTTGCGTCCGGTTCCGTGATAGAGATTGTAGCAGCACCGCATATACAACAGCTGCCCGACGCGCCGGCATGTGTTGCCGGCGTGTTAAACTTCCGCTCAACACCGGCCGCCGCAATAGACCTGAACGCCGCACTCGTACCCGGGGCCTCCGCGGTACGGCGCAACTGTGCCGTGGTATTTGAACTGTCTCCCGGGGGAACGGTGGTTTCGTTTTTGGCCGACACTTTTTCCGGGTTGACAAATTCCGTCATACCCGGCGCCACAAACATTGTCGATCCGTGCGAGCTGGCACGATCGCTCGGTATATTTGAAAACGAATCTTTGTAAAAGCGACCCATTTGATTTGCAAAACACGGAGGTTTGGTATGAAAAATAAATTTTCCATGAACCTGAAGGTGAAACTATTAATCCTGTTTATCACAGTCGGACTCCTGCCTGCCGCATTTTTGACATATGAATCGGTGAGCAGGATGGAAAAATCCATATCGCTGCTGTCGGAAAACAACATAGACGCGATACGCAAAATAAAACAGCGCACGATTGAGGAATTTTTCCGTTCAAAACTGACGATGGTAACCTACGCCGCAAACCTGCAGGAGACAGGCGGTGTCATACAGTCCCTGCAGGATGGGTGCCCGGGTTGTACGGATGCTTCCACAGACGCCGCCCCGGAACTCGTTTCCCTGCGCAACGCCGGAGATTTCACGGACATCATCCTGTTTTCGCCAGGTGGTGCCGTGCTTTCGTCGACATCACAGCGTTACGGCCGCGGCAACGCCCTGCTGCACTCCTCGCCCGCACTGCAAAAGGCGATTGCAGCCTCCGCCAAATCACCGTTCATATCAGACTTCTTCCTCCATCCTTCAACCGGCGAACCAATCATGCTGATAGCGGCGCCGGTTTCCCGTGGCAACAAAGTTTATGGCATTCTGGCCGCCACCCTTTCGGACTATGACGTGAACCGGATAGTGCAGGAATCGGATATTTTTCGGGAAGCAACGGCGAGCAGCGGCCACACGGAACCCGGCGCCAACGTCGGCGAAATATACCTGATAGGCCCGGACAAACTGATGCGCTCAAATTCTTTCATAGACCCGGATATCCACTCCGTCAAAGCATCCCTGTCAGGCAGCCTGTCCGTGAACGGCATCGATACCCATGCAGCCTCCCAGACAGTTGACCACATGAGGTCTTCAACGGGCGAGATGTTCAACTACGCGCATAAAAAGGTGATATCGAGTTATTCCCCGATGAACATACCGTTCCTGAAATGGGCTATCATTGCCGATCTGGACCGGGATAACGCATTTTTGGCGCTGAATAACATGAGGGCCTTAATCGCTGTCATATTCCTTGTCGGGACCATTCTGATAGTGGCCTGCGCTCTTATCATGGCCTGGTCGATAAGCACTCCCATCCAGCGCGTCACGGCCGACATCAGTGGTTCGGCCGGTGCGCTGGCGCTGGCCTCCGAAAAATTTGAATTTGCCTCCAACAATCTGGACTCCGGGGCCGCACAGCAGGCCGCATCATTGCAGCAGACGGCCTCTTCCATAGAACAGATAAGCAGCAACATAAAAAGGAACGCGGGTTCCGTGCGACTCGCCAGCGATATGGCCGTATCCGCGAGTTCCATCACACTGACGGGCATGGCTACCGTCGGAGCCGCGCTCGACTCAATAAACGAGATAAAAAAATCCACCGATGAGACCGCGGAAATACTGAGCACAATAAACGAAATAGCGTTCCAGACCAACCTGCTCGCCGTCAACGCCTCAATCGAGGCCAACAGGGCGGGCGAAGCCGGCCGCGGTTTCGCGGCCGTCGCAGATGAGATAAGGAACCTGGCAAAATCAACTTCGGATTCCTCAAAAACAACCAACAAGCTGGTAATGAACGTGCAAAAAAACGTTGAAAAAGGGGTTCATATGTCCACCGGCGTCATGAAAAGTCTGAACGAAATAGAGGCCTCGATGGAGAATCTTTTAAAACTCACAAAAGAAGCGGCAAGCGCTTCCGATGAACAATCCAGGTCGGTTGAACAGATAGCCTCGACCCTGATGGACATGGAAAAAGTGGTTGAACAGACTTCCAGCAGCGCTTCGGAAACCAGCGAAGAGTCAAAAAAACTTTCTCAGGAGGCAAAAAAACTGGCGTCCATGGTCGGCATCCTGTCAAACGTAACTGGCGTTTCCGGAAATTTCGATTTCCGACGCAACCCGATTGTGGCGTTTTTTTTGAACATGCGTCCCCCAAAAAATAAAATCACGGAGGTTTCAAAATGAAGGTACTCATCATCGATGATTCAAAGATACAGCAAAAACTGGCATCAATCTACCTCAACAGCGGGGAGTATACGCTCATAACCGCGGACAGCGGTTCCGAGGGTATCTCAAAAGCCGGAACTGATAAGCCGGGTCTGGTCATACTCGACGTGGAAATGCCGGGTATGGACGGCCTCGCTACCCTGAAGATTTTAAAATCAAACCCGGCAACTTCATCAATACCCGTACTGATGTGTTCTTCCATCAAGCGGCAGGAAGTCATCAATACAGCCATGGGTCTGGGGGCCGCCGGTTTTATAACCAAACCGCACGGGTTTAAAAATTTTACCGCCAGGGTCAGGGAGATATTCAACCGGGATTCTGTTTAATCTGCCCTCAACCGAAAGGAACGTCCAATGCCGATTCACAGTGACAGTTACAGACGGATTGAAAAACGAATCATTACGGCCGGGGATATAATGTCATCCGGTGTGCTCACGGCCGCGCCGGAAGACCCCGTACTGTCAATGATGGAACCTATCTGCAGCCACAAGACAGGAACAGCGGTCGTTATAGACCGCGGCGGGACGCCTGCTGGAATAATAACCCGCAGTGACATAATACGGACACTTTTAAAGGGCCGCAAACCGCCATTTTTTACCGCCGCCTCGTCCGTCATGTCTTATCCCGTCATATCGGTAAGTCCGGGGGATGACATAGAACTGGCGCACATGCTGATGGAGTTTCACGGCATCAGCAGGCTTCCTGTTACGGAACACGGTTTCCTCTCCGGTATCATAACGTACATCGATGTTGCCGCCTCATGGCGCAGTGAATACCGGCATTTTGAGGAGATATCCGCGGGGCTGAAAAACAGGGTGTTCAACGACTGGCTCACGGGGCTTTATAACAGGCACTATATGACCGAGGAGCTAACACGCCAGCTCAGGATATCCTCCGGATATGGCAGTCCGCTGTCGGTCATAATGTTTGATGTTGACCGCTTCAAGGATATAAATGACACATACGGCCATGGCGCCGGGGACGAAGTGCTCCGCGGGCTGGCCGCGGTTATCAGGCAGAATATGGGAACAATCAACGTTGCGGGAAGGTACGGCGGGGATGAATTCATGATAATCGCCCCGCTGTCAGGAGCCGCCACAGCCATGTCAATGGCCGAACAGTTACGCAGGCTGATAAATACATCCCGTTTCAAATATGCGGGCAGGCTTATCAAAGTGACAGTTTCGGCCGGTATCGCTTCACGCACAAAAAGGAACGGTTCCTGTCAGCGGCTGCTGCATGCGGTCGATAAGGCTCTCTACACTTCAAAACACTCGGGCCGTAACAGCATTACCGGACCGTCGTACGTCAAGGCCTGCGCTCCATCCGTCCGCACCGGACCTTTCAGGATATTTTAGGCCCGGTGGCCCGGACGGCACCACGCCGGATACCGCCGGGTCCATGGCCCGGGAACTTTTATTTGACCTGTTTTTGCCCGGTCTTTTCAACCTCCGGCTCTGATGCGAGTATTTTCAACTGTTCGTCCTCGTCATGTCCGGAACCGTTGTCTTTATCCCATTCGATTTCAATTGACACCCTTCCCTTGTGCTTTTTCTGCACCGCCTCTATTTCCAGTGAGACAACGGGCGACATATCCAGTTCCACGTACTCTTCGCCCTTCTGGAGGTATATTTTTCCCTTTTTCAGCCCTGCTGCCAGTTCTTCGATCATTGCCACCGCCTGTTTCGAATCCAAATCCGTCTTGACCGATACCTCTTTTTTTCCCATGTTATTCTCCTCTCCGCTGTGCGCGGTTTCTCGCGGCCTATTTCCCCGCCGCCGATATTTTTACCGTGTCATGCTCCTGCCCATCCCTGTGCCAGCTCATCTCAAAGCAAAGCTTTTCCTTGTGTTTTCCGCGGTATGCCTCGACCTTTAGCTTTACAAAATCTTCCGGTTTCAGAGTTACGATGCCGCCGCCTTTTTGCACATGCACCGTCCCCAACTTGAACCCTCCTGCCAGGCCTGTCAAATACTCGTACACTTTCATCCTCTCAACCGTGGACTTCATTTTCACTTCCTGTCCAGACATATCAGCCTCCTTATTTGTTTGATACCGCGTCAACGGCCGGATTAGCAGCCGTCTCCAGTATCTCGATACACCTCTCTGTTGCCTCTTCAAAATCAACTTTTCCCGTTATCTCATAGATTGGGCATTGTTCCAGTATCCGCCTGTAGACCGCTTCCGATAGGTCTATATCCCTGCCCGGCACGTCGTTGTCCATAAAAAGCCCGGGCGTCTTCATGAACGCCGAGTACAGGTCGCTGCGCGAGCAGGCGCCCACCGGCTCCATCGAGAACGGTTCCATACTGCCCCTGTCCCAGTTTATGACAACCAGCCCGGCCATAACGGCCGACAACACAAACCTGTCACTCCCGTATATCGAGCTTATGTCAACGTCGTATTTTTGCTCAACCTGCCACAGCTCCTCCGGCATCATCGCCCCGAATTTTTCCCTCTCTTTTTGCGGCAGTATGCCTGACAATCTCGGGTCATTGACAAGTGTGCCGGGATTTACCCTGGGCATTTTTGGTACCCCCGACATCATCAGCCTTGTATCGTCGCGTTTTATCATGAGCCTGTCGTTAGAGACAAATTTCAGCCCTCTGGACATCAGTGACAGCGCGAGCGTGGACTTCCCCCTGCCGGAAAAACCCGATATGGCGAGCCCCATACCGTTCAGGCATACGCCGGCGCTGTGCATGAGCACGTTATCGCGCCGAAGCATCCACTCGATGTACCGGTTATTTATGAAGTTCACCACCTGGTTGTAATTTATTTCACAGTATCCCGCGGCCATGTTGAATCCGCCGCCGAACATGAACATCATGCCGGTCAGACGCTTTTTTACCACCCTGCCGTCCGGGAAATCGCAGTATTCCTCTTTTATTTTTGTCTTACCCGGGTCCGGCTGTTTTGGTGTAAAAACTATCCCGGTGTCCGGCGGCTCACACTCTATCGCGGTCACACTGATATCCGGGTGGGCGTTGTCTCCCTCAAAACCTGCGTAATAGGTTTCGAGTCTCTCC
>JAJFUW010000018.1 GCA_021372235.1 Spirochaetia bacterium | reverse complement strand
GAGGGCGCGGCTTACAGGTATATTTCTGAATCTATTGTTATTGTTTCATATCCGGCCGTGAATTCCGGTTCCTGCATCTTATCTGACTGCGTACAGGTCAGGTTGTTCAGAACGGTATGCCAGTCATAACATTTGACCGCGTGTTCCCTTGCGGCTATTTTCATCTGCAGGTATTCAGTTGTTTGTTTTCCCGCCATCTCTACCAGGTCGGCGGTAATGGCCGTCCATGAGTCCCTGTCATTGGCAGGTACGCAAAAACCGGTGACCTTGTCCAGTATTATCTCTTTTGGACCGCCCCTATCCGTCACAATTGCCGGGAGGCCGCAGGCCTGGGCTTCCAGCACAGCCATGCCAAAAGTATCGGTCGTGCTCGTGAACACGAATATGTCCGAACCGGAAAGCATGACCGGAAGCACCTGATGGCGCTGCTTGCCGGCAAAATAGAGCCCGGGCAGGTCGCGGTTTTTATTTTTGAGGTCGTGCAGATAAGGGCCGTCCCCGGTAATTATAAGGTTGACCTCGGGATGTATATGCAGGACGCTGCGATATACCGCTATCATGAAATCGAGGTTTTTGTCCTGCGACACCCTGCCGGTGTATATCAGGTTTACCCCGTCGCGTATCCCAAAAAGCTGCTTTAAAAACTCTTTTCCGCCGGGCCTGGAGTAGAAAAGCCTCGAATCTATCCCTCTTTTAAAAATCGACATTTTTGACCTGTCGAAACCGCGTTCTTCGAGCAGGTTCATGTACCCTGCCGACGGAACCTGAACCGAATCCATCATGGAGTAGAACCAGCGCGTTCCGGCCTCTATCAGAGCGGAAGCCGATTCATCCTTTATCAAATGCCGTGACTGTGATGTAAAATCGGTATGATATATACCGGTGCTTTTTATCCCGAAAAGTTTAGCGCACAGCAGCCCCAGCAAGCCTATGGGGCCGGGGGTCGATATGTAGATTTCGTCCGGTTCAAACGAATACGCCATTTTTATCGAGGTGAGTATGGAAGGAACTTTAAGCGAATATTGTTCATAGTACGGCAGGTTGACGGAATATATGAATGGAAAATTCATGATGTCGGGAGGCAGTTCGCTGTCCGGATCGTCTTTTGAGAGGCAGGCCGCGAGCTTTACGTTTTTTTTCTCGGAACGGGCGAGCCATCCGAGCGTTTTGAGGGTGACGGATACACCGTTTAAGTCGTTGAGCGTGTCCGTAAACCACAGGATTCTTTTGCCGGTTCCGGGCTTCAACTCCTCAAAAGTCGAGGAAAAGCGGCCGATAAGCTGGCGGCCTTCATACATGTGCTTCAGCGTGGTAAAGAATGGGGCAGATATGAATATTCCGGGTATGGAGGCGGAAACGGACTTGATCAGCGATATGACGTCGCCCTTTTTGAGGTTTTTTTCAAACGACCTGAAAACCGAACAAAAGAACTCGTCGGCAATAGATGATATTCCGGAATAGACGAGGTCCAGTTTGTCGTCTATCTGCATCGTATCGTCCTTTTTAAGGGAATCCATCAGTGTGATAAATGCCGACCGTATCCGGTCCTGCTTGCCGCGTCCGAACAGTTTTATCTTTTTAATTTTCAGGTCCGCTGCAAAGCCGGTCTTTTTATTCTCGAAAATATACTCCGTGACCACGCTCAAAAGAGACGAGGAGGGGGTGCCCGATTTTGTTTTTGAAAAATCGTAGGCTATCTTGTAGATGGCAAATGCGAGGCCGCGGAAATCATTGTGCCTGCCGTCGGCCGACGTCTGCTTGTTGCGCAGCGCGTTCAGAAAATCCTGAGGCGTCAGCGCTTCGGCCCGCGTAAACGTTTTTCCTATGAATATGCCGGCATGGTCGTCCGAACCGCCGGTGAAACCCTTTATCCATGGAGTGTCGGAAAATGGTTTTATGCGGTGCTTCCGGTATATCTCGTCTATATATGAAGGGTTCAGTTTTGACAGTACCGCACTCCATTGTCTGTTGTTGTAGGCATCCCTGGAGCCGTTTATCCCCTCAAAGGTGTCAAAAAGCAGTATCAGTTTTTCCAGGTGCTGTTCGGTGAGCCTGCCGTTCACGGAAAAAGTGGCGTGCGCCAGGGAATGAGCAAGTCCGCAGTCCCTGATGTAATCGCGCAGGTCGTATATGCTGGAACGCAGTTTTTGGATATGCTCAAACTGCTTTTCGTCGAGCCCGTATATGAGCAGGTGTGCTTTGCACCCGTCCTCGGGGAAATATGTGGTGGCTTCAACGCCGGTAAAAGTATCCTCCGGGTGGGCCCTGTTGAGCAGGATGGAACCCTCTATCCTGTTATGGTCAGTTATGGTGGCGAAAGTCATGCCCTTCTCTTTTGCTTCGCTATAGATGAACTCCGGTTCCGTGTAGGACTCCGCCGCACCCAGTTTTTTCAGAAACCACTCGGACGGGTGCTCTGAATATTTTGAGTGCACGTGCAAGTCGGCTTTTGCCATGTGTTCCTCCTATGGTTTTCTTGAGCCAAGCATAACCGCGCCGGCGGTTTAAGCGGTTTGGTTTGCGTTAATATGGGGTTAATAAGCGGGACTCGGGTTTAACCGGAAATTTACGGAGGATTAATGAATACTAAACCAAGATTATGTAACATTACAGCATGATAAAAAAATTGCGCAGCATCAATCTGCACACCGGAGTGATGAACGGGCCGGGCGAGAATATCGAAGTAATCAAGCCCGGAGATATAGATCCTGAGGTCCGGGATTGGGAGGAAAGACTTTTTTTGGAGATAACGAACCCGACACTGGATGAAATACAAAAACGCGAGATAGTCAACCCCGGAGCGGTCTTTCCTGGCACGGAAGGCATAATGGCGGTCCACTGGCACCCGGAACATGTTCCGCTCGCTCTCGCGAGCGCCAGGATAAAAAATATGTTCCCGGACTCGGATGGCAACCTGATAATACCAACGCAGCACAACGAGTTCATGGGCTGCGGGGGATATTTTGGGGCAGAGATAGACTGTTTCTCCGCCTCATTTGACAGGAAGGTACAGCTCCTCATCCACCTGCGCGATAACAGGATGGAAAAAGCCTCGGGATTAAGGCGCATGGCCGCGCATACCGGAAAATACAGGGCGGGACAAATGTTTGATATTCTGGCGGCCCTGGAATCGGACGTAAGAAGCGGCCCGATTCAGAACGCCATAATCGCAACGGAGGCGGAACCGGAACTGCTGGAGTTTACCGGGATATACTCCAGAAAACTCAGGCTGCTCCTTGAAAAATACGGCGGCTCGATGAGGCAGGATTTTAAAAAAAACAAACTTATCAGGGATTTTTTTGACGGCCTGAGGGAACGCTATGACAGCCACCTGATAAACCTGTGCCAGATATTTATTAAGGCGGTCAAGGAAACGGTAAAATCAGGTTTTTCCACGGATTGTTTTTTCAGGACCGAGGAATTGATAGAAGAAGCAAGGTCTGCCGGAGCGGGCATAATAGTGCCGCACCCGGAGCAGTTCTGGCCTGTGCTACTGGCGGATTATGACGTTGACGGTTATGAAGTTTGGAACCCACAGTCCAGTCAATATACTGATTTTTTGATAGAAGTCATGGACCGGCAGAATAAAAACGGTTTAAGGCGGTCAAAACCCCTGCTGGTATTCATGGGTGATGACACGCATCTGGGGGAAAAGGTGCGCAAAAAAGAGTTTCGGGATTGCATCAAGGCTTCCCGGGAGATAGGACTGCAGCCCGCGTGGGAGGATACCGCGGTTAAACAGGCCCTTGCGAAAGCCGGCATGTCAAAACGGGCCGCAATCATGGAATACAGGGAAAGGCTCGATTCCTACTGAAGGATTGAAATTATAAACCCGGAGGTTATAGATGAAACAGCATAACGAAGAGTTCGAGTTTGAGTCGCTGCAGGATACTAAATCCATAGCCAGGTACCTGGTTGCTTTAAAGGATGGTTTCATGGACGGCAGGATAGTACTGGGTTCTCCGGAAAAACAGATAGTGTTTGCCCCGTCCGGGCTTTTGAAACTCGAGGTAAAGGCAAAAAAGAAGCATGACAGGGTTAAGATAAGTTTGAAATGTTCCTGGAAGGAAGAAAATCCTGTCAGGAGAGCAAAAAACGACAGCCTTGTCATAGGAGCCGGTAAATAATGGCACACGCGGCCGGTTTTACGGGCGGGGTCGAGGTCAATTTCAAATATCTGTCCGTGGAGGTAACAAGGATACTGGAGGAGACGCAGAAACTGCTCGAGAACCCGTCGCCGCAGCTGGCTGAAAAAATAAGTTCCAGGGATGATTATATAGATACAATGAGAAATGTAATAGAGAGCAGGATTATAGCGATGACGGCGGACGGAAATGGAGTTGACAGGAAGGCGCTCCACAGGATGTGGGCAGTCAACGTAATCGCCCATAATATGGAGCATATCGCGGATCTGGCGGTAAATATTGCGGACCAGACGCGTTATCTGCCGGATATCGGGTTCGCGCGCAGGTATGATTACAGGGGGTTTTTTATTGTAATACTGGAGGCAATGAGTTTCGCTCCCAAAGCGTTCCTGAACGGCAATATCAACGCCGCTCTTAAAATGTGCAGGGCGGAGGCGGAACTGGACCGGTTGTACGCGGAGGCAATCGCCGGGATAATCAGGGATATAAAAGACGGAACGGACCCGGCGGGCACAGTCACGATGCTGCTCATATTTCAGTGCGCCGAACGCATAGGAGATTCTCTGTTAAATATCGGAGAAGCTGTGATTTCGGCGGTGATGGGCGAAAAGATGAAAATACACCAGTACAGAGCGCTCGAGAAAACAATGGGCAACAAGACGCCGGGGGAGGATTATACGCTGGAGGCGGTGGGCGAGACGCGTTCCGGAACAACAATCCGCAAGATAAAAGGCAGCGGTGCGCACGTGGAAAGCCAGTTGCGTGCCGTATTTAAGGAAGGCAAAGCGTCCAAACTGGCAGGTGAGAAGGAAAACATATCAAGGTGGGAACTGATAGAGGCCGGTCTGCCGCCGAAAGTTTACGGATATCAGGTAAACGGCAAGAACGCCTCGATAGTGATGGAGTACATAAACGGCGACAATTTGAAGGAAATCGTGATAAACGGCAAACCCGGGACACTGGATAAAGCGATGGCGTCGCTGACCGGGACAATGAACCGGGCATGGGAAGCAACATTGAAACGTGAACCGTGTTCGGCGGGGTACCTGAAACAGTTATCGGACAGGCTGGGGGATGTTTACAGGGTTCACCCGGAATTTAGGGCCAAAGGCAAGCGCATAGGAGGTATAAAGGTGCCGTCTTTTGAAGAAATGCTGGAGAGCGCCTCCGCTGTCGACGCTTCTCTGCAGGCGCCTTTCTCGGTCTTTTTGCACGGCGATTTAAACGTCGACAACATTCTGTATGACAGCACGTCGGATAAGGTGCATTTCATAGACCTGCACAGGTCCTGCCAGAGCGACTATGTGCAGGACATATCAGTTTTTATCGCGTCAAATTTCAGGATGCCATTTTTTGATTGGCAGCGCAGAAAAAGGATAAATTACGCCATAAATGCAATTTACGGTTTTGCCGCGCAATTTGCGGAGTCAAAAGGAGACAGGTCTTTCCAGGCGAGGCTGGCAGTGGCCATGGTCAGGTCGTTCATAACGTCCACCAGATTCGAATTTGACAGTGCTTTTGCCGGGGTGATGTACCACAGGGCCGTTTACATAATGGAAAAAATGCAGGAACACCGGGGGCGGCCCTGGGAAGAATACGTTTTTGACAAAAAAATATTGATATACTGACGGAGGCCGTGATGAAAAAGGACAAAAAAATAGGTGTTATAGGTATTGAATCGGGGTGGTCGTCAAATGTCCTGGCAGAGACAATAGAAAAACGGACGGGTTTTAAACTGCTGATCGACATAGAAAAACTGGGCTTTGATGCTGTTACAGGCAGAACGAGCGTAAATGGTTTTGATATTTCTTCGCTTGACGCTGTCATAGTGAAAAAAGTCGGCAGGGATTATTCGGCGGATATGCTTGACAGGATGGAGATATTAAAATACATGAACGACAACGGTGTGAGGGTTTTTTCCAGGCCGGAAAGGATATTGAGGGTTATAAACAGGCTGTCCGGAACTTTAGCCCTGCGCCACGCAGGTGTGCCGATCCCGCCGACATTTGTCACCGAGGATCTTGACGAGGCACACGAAGCGGTCAGGCGCTTCGGCAGGGCAATACTGAAACCACTGTACACGTCAAAAGCAAGGGGCATGACGCTGGTGGAGGACGACTCAACCGCGTATGAAAAACTGGAAAAATTTCAGCGTTCCGGCAACACAATGATGTACATACAGAAAATGCTCGATATACCCGGCAGGGACCTCGGTGTGGTTTTTGTCGGCGGCGAATACCTGACAACCTACGCACGCATCAAGGCCGAGGGAGAATGGAACACCACAACGGCCAACGGAGGAAAATACAGCATATACAACCCTTCGAGGCAGCTTGTAGAACTCGCACGCAGGTCTCAGGCTGTTTTTAACCTTGATTTCACGTGCGTTGACGTTGTTGAGACCGCTGACGGGCCGTATGTATTTGAAGTTTCCGCATTTGGGGGATTCAGGGGAATATACGAATCAAGCGGCATTGACGCCGCCGAGGTATATCTCAATCATGTTCTAAAGGAGATAAGCTGATGACGC
>JAJFUW010000179.1 GCA_021372235.1 Spirochaetia bacterium | reverse complement strand
CATGGACACATTTCTGCATTATGATAGGACCCGTATCCGTACCCTCGTCCACAAAATGGACCGTAGCGCCGGTTACTTTTACGCCGTGGTCTATGACCGCTTCGTGCACGTGTATGCCGTACATTCCCCGTCCGCCGAATGACGGCAATAGCGAAGGGTGAATGTTCATTATTTTCCCTTTATATGTTTCAAAAAAAGCCTTTGTAAATATCATCATGTACCCCGCCAGGCATACGAGGTCTATCTTTTCCCTGTTAATCCCGGCTGCGATTGCCCTGTCAAACTCTTCCCTGGATTTAAAATCCTTTAACGAAAGGCAGAACGAGGGTATGTTGTGGTTGTACGCCCTTTGCAGACCCTGCGACTCTTTTTTATCGGAGAATACGAGTTCAATCTTTCCTCCTCTGATATAACCGGATTCAAAAGCGTCGATCAAAGCCTGAAGGTTCGTCCCGCCGCCCGACACAAAAACAGCAATGCGTTTCATGTTTCTCCTTAATTCATTAATGATTATCCGTTGAATTTTAGAAAGTTCTGTACTTCCCCGTCTGCTGTGCGCGTGCCGCTTCATCCCACATGACTATGTTCAAGAAGCGCAGCGTTAAATGCAGTTTATTGTCGTATCCAAAGAACGCCAGTTCGACCTTTGTGGCACCGACATTCCATGCCACGTAGATATTTGACGGTTTTCCGTCCTTTAAAACACCGGAATTTACGGTTTTTAACATTTCCTCCAGGGGCATGTTTTTTACCTCGAATTTTTCAAAAGAAGGCGCGCCGTAATCCCTGTTAAAGAGGTTGTACAGCCCGAGGAACCTGCCGTAGAGCACCTCATCTTTGTTTGGTGTCTTGAGTGCCTGGCTCTCGAACTTTTCGTTCTCCCCGAACTCAAATTTCACCGCAAAAAGTTTTCCGTTATACATACCCAGCGACATGAAATAGGCGTGCGGAATGGGGGCCGTAAAGCCGCTCTGAGGCACCATGATGGATGCCGGAAAATCCGGATCGTTCGAATCCGTTGCGTATGGATATATTCTCTTTATATCGGCCGGGGTCATACCCCAGTTCATCGCTTCAAGGCTGAAAAGCTCCGGTTTGACCGCGCCGAACGTCTTGTCGTCCACCTGCATGAATTCTGTGGAATACCGGCTGACGGTCCTCACCTTTTCAGCGTGGGACATCTGCTTTGAGACCAGCAACAATACCAGCGCGGCCGCGGCTGTGCAGCAGAAAAAAATAATCCAGAATTTTTTTACGGCTTTTTTATGCGCCAGTTCCTGCGCCGTAACCTGTTTTTTTACGGCCGGCAGAGGGGAACCGCAGGAACTGCAAAATTTTGCCTCATCGCGGTTTTCCAGGCCGCAGGCGTTGCATTTACGGGACATTTAAAAACCTCCATATCATATATAGGATGTCGGAGGCCGGATATCGCGGGAAAAATATCCCGTGCGCTGCCGGCATCCGTTAATCAGCCTATTTGCCCTTCTTTATCTTCCTTATACCGTACCTTGTTATCTTACCGGAGGTCCCGCCCTTTGCTGTTATCTGATAGAGGTACACCCCGTCCTCCACACCGTTCACTTCCCACGCCGAGCTGTTGTATATCTTTCCTTTTTTTATCTCTTCTATATTTGCCATCGTCTTACCGGCTTCGTTGTAAACCTTTATGGTGACTGTCCCATCCTCGGGGATGTAATAGTTGAAAAATATTTTTTCCGTGGCCGGCTCATACATGGCGAATATCTCGCTCGAGACGTTCAACACCCTTTCCGGTTCGTCGGATTTGAGTTCTATGTCGTACAACATCTGCGGCGGCAGGTTGCGAGTCAAGACCTTGACCTTTACCTTGCCGACAGCCAGGTTGTCCACCGTATAGTTGCCGTCCTTGTCCGATATGGAGATGCCCAGCGTGGTGCCGTCCTCGCGCATGACCTCCACCGTCGCCCCCGAAAGGGGCATAATGCCGTTGGACTGCGTCACCGTTCCGCGCAGAGTCACCCTGGTCTTTATCTTGATCCTGAAATGGGATGCCGTCTTGCCTATCACGCCTTCCTTGTCGACCGCCACAACGTGAAAGTACCATATCCCGTCTCCCAGGCCCGGCAACTCGATGTTGGTATCCATTGTCTTTGAATTTTTTGGCCCGGGTATTGTCCTCTCAACCGCGTCGACCACGTAGTAATAACCTATAATGTCATTCACATACTGCATCGGCTTCCATTGCAGTTTTACGTTCGTGTCGCGGTACCATTTTTCCTGGTCCTGGTGCGACGGCGAGAAAACCAGAGGCGGCGGCGGCGACATGGCCACGTTCACCTGCAGGTGCGAGCAATCCTCCGACATATTTCCTGCCGTGTCCTTGGCTATCGCGTGCAGGTACCATACGCCGTCAGGGACGTCCACAAAAGACGCCATCGTGCCTTTTGTCCATGAAGCCGTGGTGATATCCGGCACCGTGTTCCTGATCTGGTTGAAAATGTAGTAGTATCCCTCAATACCCGCCGGGTCCGATGGTGTCGTCCATGAAAAGCTCGGCGCGTTGTTGTTGTACCACCGGTTAAAGTCCGCGTGCGTGATGGAGGATATGACCGGCGGTTTCGGCCTGCTGGTGTCGACATTTACCTGGTAGTGTGTGGCCTCATCCGACATATTGCCAGCCTCGTCCTTTGAGATGACGTGGAAATACCACGTTCCCTCAGAGGAGTTGTTAAACTCGATCTCGTTATCGGTGAACCACGTACCCGTTCTCGCGTCCGGTATTGTCGTGGCTATCTGGTCAAATATGTAGTAGTAGCCCGCTATCCTGGTCGCATCCTGCGGCGTATCCCATGTGAGTTTTATGTTTCTGTTGTTGTACCACTCCTGTTGCATAGGGTGTGTCATGGAACGCACCACCGGCGGCATTGCAAAACGGTCGCAAATGGCGAGCACCTGTTTGTTGCCGCTTTCGCGTTCATTGCCGACTTTGTCCACGGCCCTGACCGTGTAGTAATAGATAATACCGTCCTCCAGGTCCTTTGACTCATCGACGAACTTCGTGTCGGTTACGGTACCGTCGTCGTTTATCTGCATACCGAGTTGTCCGGATACCGATGAACGGTATATCCTGTAGTAGTCAAGCCCTGATATGGAATCCACCGATTTTGACCACTCGATCGATATCCTGCCCTCTTTTACCGGCTTTGCCACTATCTGGGTGACCTGCGACGGCGATGAAATGTCCACCGTCGTACGTATGGACTCGTGTTCAAAATATTCGGACCAATTGCCGGCGTTGTCGCGCGCCCTGGCGCGGAAATAGTAAGTAATACCGTCCTCGCCCTTGAAAATGGCTGTCCTGGATTTTGTCTCCTTCAGCCAGGCTTTCCATTTGCCCTTATCGCCTTCCCTGTATTCAACGTCAAAACAGTAGACCCCGGATTCCTTGTCCTCTCCGGACCACTCCACCTCAAAATGCTCGGAGTTCTGGAACGGTTTCAGATTGCCTATCTTTACCTCCGGAGGCGTGGTCTCTATCCTGAACTTGTAATGTGCTGCCTCCGTACCGGTGTTGCCCGCCCTGTCTTTCAGTATTATGTGGAAGTACCACTCGCCGTCGTCCAGTTTGTCCAGTATCCTGACCGTCGTGTCTTTTGAGAATTTCGCCGTCTTTTTGTCCGGCATAGTATCCGGATTGTGGTCAATCATGTAGTAGAACCCGTCAGCTCCGGATAGGTCGTCAACCCTGTCCACCACAAAAACAGGATGCACGGTGGAATAGTATTTCTCCGGGTTCGGGTGCGTGGAGGACGATACATCCGGAGGGGTGGCTTTTAAGTCCACATTCACCGTAAATATGCATGGTTCCTCTCCTGTATTGCCCGCATTATCCTCGGCCACTATGTGGAAAAAATATGTCCCTTCTTTGTCGACGTTAAATTCCATCTCCCGTTTATCGGTGGATACCGCCAGAGCGGGGTTGAGTTTCAGGTGTTTTTCCCTGGAGAAGAGCGTATAAAATTTTTTTATTTTAGAGAGGTCCTGAGGGACGCTCCATGTGAGTTTTACCTGCGGGTTGGAGTACCAGGTTTCCTCCGAGGGATGCGTGATGGAACTAACCTTTGGTTGCTCGACAAATGTGTCGATTTTTATCCTGTAATGCGCCGCTTCCCATCCTATGTTGCCGGCGTTGTCCTTTGAGACTATGTGGAAATACCAGATGCCGTCCTTTAACTGCGGCAGGGTCATCTGGTTTGAGTTCAGCCACTCTCCCGTGTCCTTTGTCGGCACGGTGTTGTGCTTCTCGTCAAAAAGACAGTAATAACCCTCTATGCCGGACATGTCTTCGGGCGTGTCCCAGTGCAGTTCCGGTATGGCATTGCTGTACCATTCTTCCTGGTCCGGATGAGTGCGTGAATATACCTTTGGCGGTTTTGCCAGAGTATCTATGTTGAACCTGAAATGGGATGCCATGACCCCCGTGTTGCCCGCCCTGTCGCGGGACACCACGTGTATGTACCACTCGCCGTCCCTTAAATCCCCCGAGAATATCGTGTCCTTGTCTGTCCAGGCGGATTCAATGTCCGGCACCGTTTTTTCAGCATTGTCTATTACATAATAGAACCCGTCTATACCCGACAGGTCCTCGGGCTTGCCGGTTTTAAATTGCGCCTTTTTGGCATTGTACCATTTGTATGAGTCCGGATGGGTAACCGACGAGATATTCGGCGGCAGCGCCTGTGTGTCGATGTTTATCTTGAAATGCGAGGTGTCAGTCGAAACGTTGCCCGCCATGTCCCTTGACCTGGCGTGGATATACCACGTGCCGTCGGTTTTTTCCGGCAATTCTATGTCTGTCGTGGTTTTATATACGCACTCGTTCTCGTGCGGTTCTGTGTCCGGCCTCGAGTCCACCATATAATAGAAACCGTCTATGCCGGATAGGTCGTGCGGCTTCGCCAGGTGGAGCTGCGCTTTTTTCAGGTTATACCACGACTTCTCGTCCGGGTGCGTGTTTGAAGATATGACCGGCGGCATGGCTTGTGTATCTATGTTGACCCTTAAATGACAGGCTTTTGTCCCTGTGTTGCCGGCCCTGTCCCTTGTAACCACGTGGAAATATTTTATGCCATCTTCGAGGGGTTTCAAACGTACCATGGGTGACTCTGTAAATGTCCCCGTCTTTTCCGTGGGCAGCGTGTTAGGCATTTCATCCATGAGGTAAAAATATCCGTAAACTCCGGAGAGGTCCTGCGGCGTCTGCCATTGGAATACCGGTGCGTTGTTGGCGTACCATTTATCGGCGTCGGGGTGCGTGGTGCATACCGCCTCGGGCGGGGCTGCGGCCGTATCTATCCTGACGGCAAAGTGAGATACCTCCGGGGAGATGTTACCCGCTTTATCCTCTATAAGGACATGGAAAAAATGAACGCCGTCTTCCAGATTTTTTACTGTAACGCCGTCCTTGGTTGTCGCCGTGCACTTGCCTATCTCGGGAACGGTTTCCGGGGCACCGTCCACCATATAGAGGTACTGTTTGACGTCAGGGTGCACGCCCCATTCCACGATAACATCGGGCCTGTTGTACCATTTTTCCTGATCAGGATGAGTCTTTGACGTGATTACAGGGGTGATAGCCGCAGGCGTGGTGAACGAGTGGTCCTCAAGTATCCCCGAGAAACTCCCTATATCCGAGTATGTCAGTATCCTGAAATGGTACTCGGTAAGCGATTTTAAATTGTTGAGCGTTATTCCGTGTTTGACCGTCATGGTCTCGTTGATTATGTTGTTGCCATATTCCCTGTCAAAACCGTATTCGACTATGGTCTGCGCCTCCCTGTCTGTCGACCAGGTTATGACGGCGCTGTGGGATGTTACTTCCGCCACCTGTACGTCAAATACCCCGGGTGGAGGTGTGTTGGAAACTGTGGTTCTGAATATCCTGCCCTTTGGGGATGACCCGAAATAGAGGTATCCGTTGAAGAGGTGCAACACACGGACATCTTCCTCGTCGGTCTGGAAAGCCAGTTCCCATTTCCTGCCGTCGAGGCTCTTGTAGACCCTGCCGGAATCGCCTGTGCCCACGTACAGGCTGTTGCCAAAGGTCTCGAACTTATAAAAATTCACGTCCTTTTCCGAGAAAAAATTCTCTATCCAGTTGGTCCCGTCCTCGGTCATAAATATCAGCCCGCCGGTGGCCTTTGAAGTTGAGGCATAGAGCCTGTTTTTGAAAACATAGAAGGAGTTCACGAACGACTGGTTCGTATCAAAGACCTTCTGCCAGTTCACTCCGTCCGCCGTCCTGAAGACGAGGCCGTTCGGGTATGTTCCCGCGTACAGGTAATCTCTGAACAGCCCGAAGCAGGTCACCGCGAGTTCCGAGGTGTTCAGCGCGACAACCCAGTGGGTCCCGTTATATGAGTATATCTTGCCTTCCGTGGATGTGCCGGCAAAAAGCCTGCCTTTGAAACCCTCGAGGCAGTGTATCCTGGCCTCGCCCGAGTTGAACGAAAGCGACCAGTTTTTTCCGTCGAGCGTCTCATATATACCGCCGTTGGCGTTGGTGCCGCAGAAAAGTTTCGGGGTGCCCAGGTCGTTAAAAGTTTTCAGGCAGTAAACCTGCGGCGTGTAGTCCCCGAGCGCCTCCGAGTCAAATGTCTTTGTTGAGCCGACCGGCGGGTTAAAGTACGGGGAGAATACGTTTGTGATATTGACTATTTCCCACGCCCCTCTGTCGCCGGAGGTTGTCCTCACTACGGCATCCTTGTTCGTACAGGCGTAGAGCTGGCCGTTAAATTCCTCAAAATCAAATATTATCTGGCTGATTTCGTTGTCAAATACAGGTATGAATCCCTCTTTGGGCACGTAACGCAGATAGAGCGGTATGGCAGCCTTGATGTTCTTAATCACCTCGGCCCTGCTGACCCCGGAAACCACCAGCCCCGGCATCTCCCTGCACTGGCCGATATACTTGCCCTGGTCCTCTTTGACTGTAACCTCGAAGTTAACCGAGATCTCTTTCCTTTCTTCCTTCATGTGCGTCCTTGTCCGTAGTTTTTTGAGGGAACGAGTCCTGAGCCCGGCTTCCGGCTCGTCGTATTACTCAAGCGGTATTTATTTGTTCTTTATCCTGTATATCAAAGCTACCTCATCACAATGTTTCGGATATTTCGGGCAGTTCCAGCAGTCCCGCCATACCTTGTGCGGGAGTTTTGCCCTGGGTATCTTTTTGAACCCCTGGTTCAGGAAAAACTCCGGTATCCTGGTCAGCGCGAATATCCTGTTTATGCCTATATGTTTGGCCTCTTTTACTGCAAGGTTCATGAGCTGTTTTCCGTAACCCTTACCGCGAAACTTTTTGTCCACGACAAACGATCTTATCTCGCCCAGGTCTTCCCAGTAAACATGCAGTGCGATGAACCCCGCCATCCTGCCATTGAAATCAAGGATATGGAAATCCCTGATCTGTGAAAATATGTCACCCATGGGCCTGACTATCAGTTCGCCTTCGACAGCGTATTTTTTCAGCAGTTCCTGGATTTTGTATGCGTCCTTTATGTGTGCGTTCCTTATCTTCACCCGGCCTGTTTGTCCTCTCTTTTATATACGGTTTCGGTATTTTTCCTTTATATAATTCATGCCGCCTGCAAACGCCGCTATATTTTTTTCGAGCATCTCGCCGGCTTTACTGCCCAGCATCTCTGTCATGACGGTTTCCGCCGTTTGTGTTTTGAATATATTTTTAAACGCTATGTATGCCCCGGCGATGACGATGTTTGCCACTTTTGCGGCGCGCAGGTCGTTGGCCATGTCGCTGGCCGGAATGCGTATCTTTGTCCCGGCCACGGCCGCGTCTTCCTTTACCAGTGAGGAGTTCTCTATCACAGTGGTAGCTTTGCGCGCCATAACGGCATAGGTGTTAAGCGACCTCTGGTCAAAAACGATTATCGTGTCAGGTTCCTCTATGACCGGTGAATAAATCTCGCTGTCGGATACTGCAACGTTACAAAACGAAAACCCTCCGCGCTTTTCCGCGCCGTATGACGGGAGCCATGTGACATTGAATCCCTCTTTTACGCCCACACGCGCGAGATAAACCCCCAGCGTCAGCACTCCCTGCCCGCCCGAACCCGCTATTATTATGTTTTCCGTCATGTTACGTCCTTTCATAAGACCCAAGTATGTGGTCCAAATGGCATTTGTGCCTTTTGGAACATGGAACATGGACCTGTTTGCGGTCCCTTACGTTATGTCCTTTATCTTCCCCACCGGGAAGTACTCGGAGACTTCCTCGTCTATCCACTTATTGGCTTTAACCGGATCTTTTTTCCAGTTTGCCGGGCATGCAGACAGCACCTCCACCATGGAGAACCCGACGTTTGTCAACTGGTTCACAAAGGCTTTTTTTATGGCCTTTTTTGCCTTCACTATGGACGGCACATCGGTCAGTTTCACTCGTTCCAGATATTTTACCCCCTGCAGCGGCGAGAGCAGTTCGAGCATCTTTATCGGGTATCCTGCATTCTTGACATCGCGGCCGTACGGCGATGTAGTCGTGACCTGCGATATGAGCGATGTCGGCGCCATCTGCCCGCCGGTCATACCGTAGTTGGTGTTGTTGATGAAAATAACGCTTATGTTCTCGCCCCGGTTGGCGGTGTGGATGGTCTCCGCCATGCCTATGGACGCCAGGTCACCGTCTCCCTGGTAGCAGAACACGAATTTGTCAGGGTGCACCCTTTTTATCGCGGTGGCGACCACGGGCGCCCTGCCGTGAGCTGCCTCGGTCACGTCAAAATCCCAGAAATCGTACGCGAACACCGCGCACCCCACGGGCGCCACGGCTATCACTTTTTCACGCATGTCGAGTTCGTCTATTATCTCGGCTATGAGTTTATGCGCCATGGAGTGTCCGCATCCCCAGCAGTATGTGAACGGCACATCGGTCAGGGATTCGGGTTTTTTGTATATTACGCGCTCTTTGGCCATTATTTCACCCTCTTTTTGATAAATTCATAAAGTTCTCCCGCAGCCGGCACGCCGCCGCCCGGCCTGCCGTAGAACTCTATCTTTGAAGCGTCTCCGAGCGCGAGCTTCACATCCTCGACCATCTGTCCCAGGCTCATCTCAAATACAAAAACCTTTTTTACATTTTTCGCCGCCTCTTTGAGTGCCTCCGAAGGATATGGCCAGAGAGTAATGGGCCTGAATAACCCGACTTTTATTCCGTCAGCCGAGGCTTTTTGTATCGTGCCTTTTGCCACGCGCGCCACCGTTCCAAAGGCAACGATGAGATAATCCGGGTTTGAATCCATATTTGTCAGTTCAAACTTCTGCTCGTTTTTTGTAATCAGGTCCCATTTTTCCTTGAGTTTGAAATTGTGTTTTTCAAGAACTCCCGGCTGCATCAGCAGAGAGAGTATCCTCTGGCCGTGCCTGCCTCTGGCGCCTGTCAAAGCCCAGGGTTTCGGGGCGTTTAAAAGTTCGGGTTTTTTCGTCCTGTCCAGTTCGATGTTCTCCATGAGCTGCCCCAGCAGTCCGTCGGCCAGTATGATGACGGGGTTGCGGTACCTGTCAGCCAGGTCAAATGCCCCAAAGGTGTAATCGTACATCTCGTTCAAATTATGCGGTGCCAGCGTTATCATGTGGTAATCGCCGTGTCCCGGTTTGACCGCCTGGAAATAGTCGGCCTGCGACGGCTGGATGTTGCCAAGGCCCGGGCCGCCGCGCATTACGTTCACTATGACAGCGGGCAGTTCGCAGCCGGCCATGTATGATAGTCCTTCCTGCATGAGCGAAATACCCGGCGACGACGACGTTGTCATTGCCCTGGCTCCGGCAGCAGCCGCGCCAAATACAAGGTTGATTGATATGAGTTCGCTCTCCGCCTGTATGAACGTCCCGCCCGCCTCAGGCATCATGTGTGACATATACTCGGGTATCTCGTTCTGCGGGGTTATGGGGTAACCGGCATAGAACCTGCAACCAGCGTCTATTGCCGCCTCGACAACCGCGTAATTACCTTTTATAAGCTCTTTTTCGCTCATTTTTTCACATCCTCAATTATTTCTATTACTTCGATAGCCGCATCGGGGCATGAAATTGCGCACAGCATACAGGCGTTGCATTCGCCATTGTTACGGAACTCAACCACGTTATAACCCGCTTTATTGATGGCGGTTCCCTGTTTTATCTCACCTTTCGGACATGCGTCTATACACAGCATGCAGCCTTTACACCTGTTCCGGTCTATCTTTATCCTGCCTTTTCTCAAGATAGCCTCCTGTTCGAAAAAGATAAAATACGCAATAATAAAGGGATATTACTGCGTTATTCATCATTTTTCCCGTATAATTTCACTATGTAATACAAAAAACTTATTTTTTATTATATTACAATCCGGGGGTTTATACAATACTGTTTTAGTTAAAAATTTTAGTTAAAAACATGATTACAGATGAAGGCGTTCCGAGTTCTCAGACTGACCGTCCAAAAATTGCTTTTATCAGCCTTTCTGCCATTAAGAGGCTTCTCCATCTTTCTTTTGACCAATCCCTTATTCTTTGATATAATGCGTCGGATAAAAATACCACCCCCCAAGGAGGAGGAATACATGAAAAAAGTATTAATTGCTCTTTTTTCACTGTTTTTGTTATCGGCAACAGCTTTTGCGGAAGGAAATTCTAACTTTTTTATCGGCTATACAATGGTTAACATGGCAAATGTCAATAAGACCATCGCCGACTGGTCTGTCGATTCCGGCTTTTTCAGCACATCCAGCAAGTCCGATGTTACCAACTCACTTTACGGCGGATTTGAAGTAATGTTCCGCATTGTCCCCGGTATTGACATAGGTCCCAGGGTCGGTTATATATGGTGTCTTCCCGGCAGCGGTAAAGGAGAAAACATTTTATTCAAAATGGACCGCACTTACAGTTACTCCGCAATACCGGCACTTTTCGGTGCGTCTTTTACGCTTCCCATCGGTAAATCCGTTAACATTTCCGCCGAGGCTTTCGGAGGCTATTATTTCGGCCTTGCCAACGTTACTTCAAATGACACAAACCTCCTGAACAATATTAGTGATACCTACTACTACAACGGTTACGGCGGGAATTTCGGCGGTGAAGCCAACATAAAGTTCGGTATGAGGGCCACAAAGACCACCACGTTTGACATCACTCTGGGATACAGGTTGGCAAACATCCCCCGGATGACGGTGACGTCATGCGACTGGTCGGGCTACACGGCCGGCGATGTTATCGAGAACTCCGACAACCAGACAATGGTATTTGATTTTTCCGGCATAATAGCCGGCATATCGCTGACATCCGAATTTTAGATTTTAACTTAAAAAAAAGGCGCGGGGCAAAAGCCCCGCGCCTTTTTTTTAATCAAAAGAACCGAATATGTTCCTTTACAAAGGGTCCGGGGACGGATGCCATCCGCCTATTGTTTTGAAGTTTACCGGGCGGACGAATAATATTCGCCCCTGCGGGAGTTTATATTTTAGGTTTGCATTTAGGTTTTGACGGATGGCGTGTTTTTGATTATTCATTGTTAATTATCTTTCAACGTTTTCTCCTGTCCGTTTTCCGCACGTCAACAATGGATTTGACCCTGTTACGGCCTTCCTGTTTTGCCAGATACAGCGCGTCGTCCGCGTTTTTGAACATCTCTCGGCCCTCTTTTGCGAACTCCGGGAACGATGTGACGCCTATCGAAAGATTTATGGGCCTTTTTTCCTTTTCATTGCCGCCTTTCAGGTTTGCCTCGCTGTAGGCCCTGATCTGCTCGGCGACGGCTATGGCCGCATATACATCCGCGTTTTCCATTACAAAAACAAACTCTTCGCCGCCGTAACGCGCACAGTATGAATCCGGTGTCTTTTTTTCAAACTCACGGAGCGCGCCGGCCAGCCGCATCAGGACCCTGTCCCCCTCCTGATGCCCGAACGAATCGTTGAACTTTTTGAAAAAATCGATGTCCATAACGGCAAGCGATACGCTTTTTATGACGCCCTTTTTCTGTTTTTCTATCGACTCCCTGAGCTTTTCCTGAAACGTCAGGTGGTTTAACAGTCCTGTCAATCCGTCATGGAACGCCTGAAATTTTACCTTTTCATATAAACTGGC
>JAJFUW010000026.1 GCA_021372235.1 Spirochaetia bacterium | reverse complement strand
AAAAAAGTACCATCGCTGCCGGTGGCCGAGAGAACGGCGCAGGAGGTCATATCATTACCGGTAGGGCCGAACCTGACGGAAGATGATATGGATGAGATAAAGAAAGCGTTTGATAAGGTCTAAAAGTTTGAGCAATAAGTTATGAACTATTATAAAGAACGCGTTCGACGAAATCCCAAAAACATCAAGTTTTAGAGACTTATGACAGGAGACCGGAGTTCCCAAAAGGGCTTCCAATCTCCGGCCTCCAATCTCTGAACCTAAAACAACGGGAGTTGTACTGTGAAGTTAAAAGAACTGCACCTATTCGGCTTCAAATCCTTTGCCGACAAGACGTCGCTCGAATTCGGCCAGGATATAACCATAGTTGTGGGGCCAAACGGCTCCGGCAAATCAAACGTCTTTGACGCCATACGCTGGGTTCTGGGAGAACAGTCGGCCAAATCCCTGCGCGGCGGCAAGATGGAAGACGTCATATTCGTCGGTTCGGATTCCCGTAAGACCCTCGGCATGGCCGAGGTTTCCATTGTCATGGACAATACTGACAGGACCATAAACCTGCCCTATGAAGAGGTTAAGGTCACCCGCAGGCTTTACCGTTCAGGCGAATCCGAATACATGATAAACGACCAACCGGTCAGGTTAAAGGACATAGTCGAGATTTTCATGGATACGGGTGTGGGACTGGACTCATATTCTATCATCAGCCAGGGTGAAGTCGACCGCATTATTAACGCAAAACCCACGGAACGCAGGGAAATATTTGAAGAGGCTGCGGGTATTACAAAATATATCCGCAAAAGAGACGAGGGTTTGCGCAAACTGGAAGCCACGGAAGCAAACATGTTGCGCATAAACGACATCCTCTCCGAGGTAAAACGCCAGACATCCGTGCTCGAGAGGCAGGCCAAAAAGGCGGAACAGTATAAGGTACTAAAACAGGAATGTGGCGACATGGAAATCAGAATGCACAAAAAAGACATAAAAGAGCACATCGTAAAGTTAAAGGAATACAATTCCCAAAAGGAAGAGATTGACAGAAAAATAGAATCAGAAGAGGCGGGGCTCGCGGGATTTGAAAAGGAATTTGAGCGCATGAAAACAACATCGCTTGAGATGGAAAAATCCATCGGCGAGAAGAGGGAAAAGTTCCTGATAAAACAGGAGGAGATAAAAAGGCTTGAGGACTCGCTCAAATACCTGACGGATAAAAAGAACGAACTTTTACAGCGCATAGAGGCCATGAAGAATGATAACGTGGATAACGTGGGTAAGATCGAGAATATAAAGACGGATATCGGACAGAAGGCCGCGGCGATTGCCGGGCTGGAATCCGTTATCAGGGACAGGGAAGCCCTGTTGGAGAACCTGAACCGCCGCCTTGACGAATTTATAACAGGCCTGGAGGAGCAGAAAAAGAACCGCGACGTAAAAGACTCCGAGTCAGGCAGTATCCTCGCGCAGATTAACACGTTAAAGAACAGGATAGTGGAGATTGAACTGACCATAAAATCACTCGAGGAACGCGGGGCCAAAATAACCGGCGAAAAAGAACGGACAGTGGAAAAATTAAAACATACCGAGATTGAACTCGAGGCCCTTACGGATAACCGTGTGACCAAGGCCGAGGACCTGAAAGGGTTAAAGGAACGCGAAGAGGCGCTGTTAAAAGACAAATTGCGCAGGAAAAGTTCGCTCGCGAGCGTGGAGGAGGCACACAGGGAACTGGGGCTGACGATAAACAGGCTTGAATCAAGGCTCAATTTTTTGAAACAGATGCAGGACCGCATGGAAGGTTACGGCGAGATAGTCAGGAAAGTCCTCTCTGAATACAGACAGCAGTTAAAGGAAGAGGAAAAAGGGGACCTGGTGGACGTCGTCGCCAACCTGATAAAGGTGGCAAAACCGTACGAACGCGCCGTTGAAATGACGCTTGCGGGGCTGTTGCAGACCGTACTGGTCCGCAACGATAGGATGATAGAGGAAGTGTTCAGCCTGTATGAAAAGGAAAAAGGCGAGATATCATTTATAAATTCCATGAACATGTCAGTCGATTATAAATCGGTCATAGAGGCCATGCGCGGTTCCGTCATACACAAGAACATAATAGCTCATCTGCCGGCGGCTATTACCACTGACGAAAAAAAT
>JAJFUW010000152.1 GCA_021372235.1 Spirochaetia bacterium | reverse complement strand
CCCTTGATGCCTAACTCGTCTTTTTTTTTAGCAAGGCAAGCTCATGCCCAACGGCAGCCAGAGCATCCTTGGTTTGAACAAGTTCTTTGTCGATTTGCGCAAGGCTTTCTATTGGGACCATTGATTTCTTTTTGCCCGGTTTAGCCGGATTGGACAGTTCCGACAGGGCAGCCTGTTTTATTCTCTTGCGCAGAGCAAGAAGATGCCACGGCTTCATACCATACCTGTCCGGAATGGCTTTTACCGGAGCGTTTGGCATGGAACATTCCTGGTATATATCGAAAAGTTGTTCCGGGCTTAACTTTTGTTTCTTTGATCCGTTATTTTCCTGGTTATCTATCATTTGTCACTCTCCTTAAGAGGAAGTATACATAAAAATCTGCTTTATGCAAACTTTTATGCTTGGTACAATGTATTTGCGGGTACAAGTAGACAATTCATTGCTGGTTTGAGGACACTATCGCTGAAAAACGCGGAAACAAGGGTAAATGTTTTATTTACAGAGTGTATTCTGCAAATACGACTAATCCCAAATTATTAGTAATTGACTACGGAACATTTAATAAAAACTTTTCCCTTGTGAGCAAGGTGTGGGAAGTGTCCTTTAATTAAGTAAGCCTTGCTACACGATTGTCGTAATATGTTTTCGCAATAGTTTCGGATACAACACTTTAATTTTCAAGCATTTATAGTATAATAAGATTATTACTTTGTGGAAATATACGGATACGCAGGTTAATATTAGTATTGTTGACGGCGAATTCAAGCAGGTCCCGTGAGATTAAAGCGTTTTTGTTCGAGTGATTATATTGGGAGATGGAGAACAATCGGAAAAATAGACGCAGAAGCGGAAGTGTTGATGTGAAAAAAATAGCGATAGTTATAACCCGCCTCGATCTCGGAGGCGCTCAGAAAACGGCGCTGTATCTCGCGCAGAACCTCAATCCCAAACGCTTTGAGGTACACCTCATTGCCGGCAGGGGAGGTATTTTGGACAAGGAAGTTCACGGTTCACGGTTTGGAGATGGAAAAAAGGTCAATCCGAGAACTGAAAACTCCAAACTGTATTTGAATCTCCGGGACGAGATCGTACACCCCATAAACCCCATATTTGACCTGATGGCATTTTTTAAACTCCGGGACTATTTTAAAAAGAACTCCATTGATATAGTGCACACACACTCTTCAAAGGCCGGCCTGCTTGGCAGGCTCGCGGCGAAGTCTGCTGGGGTCCGGACAATAATCCACACCGTCCACGGTTTCCCTTTCCATGAATACCAGAATCCGCTCATGCATTTTATGTACGTTGCGCTTGAACGTTTTTGCGCGCGGTTTTCCACAAAACTCGTGGCAGTGGGAAATGATGTCGCGGAGTACGGGCTCAAAAACGGCGTGGGCGTTAAAGAACAGTACGAGGTCATCAGGGCGGGGGTGGACCTGAAAGAGTTCGCAGATAAGAGTCTGGAGTTTGGAGTAAAGGGCAGAAAACGGGCGAAGTTCCTCGGTGATGCCGGATTGGACCCCAAAAAATTTACAGTTGGCATGATAGGCAACCTGAAGAAACAGAAGAACCCTATGGAGTTCGTAAAGATAGCGGCACAAACCCTGAAGGCGGACAATGGCATACAGTTTATATTTGCCGGCGGCGGGACAGGGTTGGATGAAATAAGGCAGGGGTTAAAAAATCGGAAGCTGGACGCAAGCGTGAAATTCATAGGATGGACAGGGGAACCAGCGGCATTTATGGGCTCGCTGGACTTATTTCTACTGACTTCGAGGTGGGAAGGCCTGCCGTGCACCCTCGCTCAGGCGGTCGCGGCGGGAAAGCCGGTAGTGGCCTCGGATATACCCGGCAACAGGGAGATGGTAAAACAGGCAAAAGCGGGCCTGCTCTACACGCCCGGCAACATAGGCGCAGCGGTTGATGCCATTATCGCTATCCGCTCCGGTAATGTAAAGATAAAGCCGTTGCGGGCGGTACTCAAGGATTTCGATTTGCCCTGCATGCTGAAAGAATATGAAAAATTGTACCCGGGGTTATGACCGGGACAATTTTAGAGGTTAAAAAAAATGAATCCTGATGTAAACCAAAAATAATAAGTCCGCGTCTAAAGCTACGGGAAAAGAAAAAAAAATTTTACTTTTATCCCGGCGTATGTTATATTTGGTAATATATTAAAAGGAGGTTTTTATGAGGAAAATTGCTGTTTTTGCTTTTGTCCTGTCATTTTTATCCGTTTCATCACTTTTTGCTTTTGGGGAACTGACCGAAAAGGTCGAGAAACTCGTCGACACCAACCAGAAAAACCTTGAGAGGACATACTATCCCAGGGACCAGAAACCAAACCAGTTCTCGCTCAAATTCGGGCCCGGCCTGCTCGCGGGCGTGGCCTATTCCTACAACCTGAACCACTTTTTCGCGGTCGGGTTCGGCGCGGGGACAATCGCTCCGGGATTGTCCGCGGACATGCTTTTCACGGCTTATCTGATGCCTACGACAGTGGCACCTTATGTCAGCGCCGGAGTGGTGTATTACGGCGATTTTGTCCGTAACGTAGTCAGCGGGGAACTGGGCGCCGGCGTTGATGTGGCGCTCGACAACGGGTTCGGAGTGAACCTGGGGGTTGGTTACGTCAGGTCGTTTGCCGACACAGGCAGGCCGTTTGATAACGTGGTGGCTTATGACGACGTTAACTGGTTCAACGTGCAGGGTGGCCTCAACTACAGGTTCTAAAAAACAGGATATATAACTCTTATAAGGAGGAATTATGAAAAAGTTACCGGTAATAGCAGCTATACTTGTTGTTTCGTCTTTTTTTGTGTCATGCGCGGGCACCAGCGTGCAGAGGGTGGATACCCAGACCATTACGGACCTCTCGGGCCGCTGGAACGACACTGACTCCCAGCTCGTGGCCGAAAAAATGGTCTCGGAGGCGCTCACGTTCCCATGGCTCAAAAAGTTTATGACCAAAAACGGCAGGGAGCCCAGGGTAAAGGTGGGGGAGATAGAAAACAGGACCGACGAGCATATCGACACCATAGTGTTTACAAAGGCGATAGAGCGCGAGCTGCTAAAATCCGGACAGGTGGAGTTCGTGGCGTCAAAGGCGGAGAGTTCGGAGATACGCGAAGAGCGGGCGGACCAGCAGGAGTACTCATCGGAAGATACCAGGAAAAAGTTCCAGAAGGAGATTGCTGCAGATTATATGATGAAGGGTAAGATAACCTCGGTGGTGGACCAGATATCGGGCAAAAAGGCGGTGTTCTACCAGGTGGACCTGAACATGATAGACATCGAAACGAACCAGATAGTATGGCCCGGACAGTGGCAGCAGAAGAAAATAATAGAACGTCCCGGATTCTCTTTCTAAAGCGCGATGAACATACAAAAGGACGGGATATGCTCCCGTCCTTTTTTTTTAAGGATATCATGACAAGAATGGTTGCAAAAAACGGTGAAAGGTATAAAATATAGCCATGAAAAAAATAATTTACGCGTTTCCCGTCCTGCTGTTACTGGCTTTTTCCGGTTGCGCACCGCTGAATTTTTACAACAAACTTGACCCCCTGCTCGCGTCAGGCGATTATGCCGGCGCGTCAGCGCTCATAGACGCCGAAAAAAAACAATACGAAGGCAACCACGAACTGCTTTACTATTTTGATAAGGGTTCAGTTCTCCAGCTGCTCGGGCAGTACAGTGAGAGCTCAAAAATGCTGGACGAGGCGGAACTGTTGATAGACGAACTTTACACGCGCAGCGTTACGACCGAACTGGGCTCTTTTTTTTCCAACGACATGAACATGCCATACGCGGGTGAGGATTTCGAGCAGGTCATGGTGCATGTGATAAAAGCGCTTAATTTTATGGCGGGTAAAGCGCCGAATTTTTCCGGGGCGCTTGTCGAAGCCAGGAAGGCGGACAACAGGCTGAAACTTCTGACCGATAAATACGAGGGCAGGAATATTTACAAGGAAGACGCACTGGCACGATATTTGTCGGCTTTTGCCTACGAGGCAGAAGGCATGCTAAACGACGCGTATATAGACTACAAAAAAAGTTACGAAGCTTACATATCATACTACTCCATGTACGGCACCGCAGTGCCGGATGAATTGAAAGACGATCTGCTGAGGTTATCAGAGGCGCTCGGCAGGACAGAGGACCGCGCGCAGTATGACGCGGAGTTTGGCAGCCGGGAATACCTGAAAAACAGCGATCTAAAACGCATGGGCGAGGTGCTTGTGGTGGTGTTTGACGGCATGGCGCCGTTTAAAAAAAGCGTTTATGTAGACTCCCCGTACTACGACGGGAAATCCAGGCATACATACATGGTCAGAGTGGCCTTTCCTAACTTTGTTCCGAGGGGTTATGTCGTAGATACGGTTGAAGCGGAATATAAAGGGGTTGTCCACCGCGGGTTTGTGGCGGAGGACATAACGTCGATAGCGGTCAAGAACCTGCAGGAAAAGAACGCGCTGATTGCGGCGAAGGCAATAGCCAGAGCCGGGGTCAAGTATGTGGCGGCGCAGACGATATCCGACGGCGGCAAGAATAAACTGCTGGGCACGCTGGCCAACGTGTATAACGCTGTGAGCGAGCAGGCAGACACGCGTTCGTGGCGCACGCTGCCGGCGAGGTTCCATATATTGAGGTTGCGGTTAAAGCCCGGAAAGACAAACTTGAATATTAATATTAACAGGATGTCGGGCGGCAGTGAGACAGTGCCGCTGGAGATAAATGTAAGGGCTGGAGAGAAAAGGGTAGTGCCGGTGTTTGTGCCGAGATAAGTAAAAAAATGAGCAATAAGTTATGAGCTATAAAGAAGGCAAAAAGACCGCGGGTAACTCCGCGGTTTTTTATTTAGAACCTGTAAACCAACCCCGGTAGTCGCGGCCTTTCAGGCCGCGTTGTGGAGATTTTGCTGATTAGTTGAACAGGACTGCTGCCGTTGCGCACCCTAAACCTCCTTCGCTGAAGCTTCGGCGGTTAAAAAGGGTGCGACTACCGGGGTTGATTTTGAGTTTACAAACTAACCGTGGTAGTCGCGGCCTTTCAGGCCGCGTTGTGGAGATTTTGCTGATCAGTTGAACAGGACTGCTGCCGTTGCGCACCCTGAACCTCCTTCGCTGAAGCTTCGGCGGTTAAAAAGGGTGCGACTACCGGGGTTGATTTTGAGTTTACAAACTAACCATGGTAGTCGCGGCCTTTCAGGCCGCGTTGTGGAGATTTTGCTGATTAGTTGAACAGGTACAAAATCCGCTCAAGACGACCAGTCTATCCGGTCGAAGGCGACCGCTTTATCCGGTCATGACGACCACCGCGTGAAGCAGTCATAATCCTCGATTCAAATCATACCTTTTCAGCAATTTTTATTCAATGTCTTTTTGTTTTTTCCTCATGGAAACTCCTCTCATTTCAAATTTATAGGACATGTTTAAAAGTCTGTCTATTACCGCGTCGGCAATTGTCGGCTCGCCTATGAACTCGTGCCAATTTTTAATGGGAAGTTGACTGGTAATAATAATTGAGCCTGTCATGTGTCGATCTTCTACAATCTCCAAAAAATCTTTTCTGTCCATGTCAGAAAGCGGATTTAGTCCAAAATCATCTATGACGAGTAATTCCGATTTTGATAGTTTTTTAAGGTATTTTAAATAACTACCGTCTCCGCGGGAGGCATGCATGTCGCCGAATAGGCGCGGCCAGCGGTAATAAGAAGCGGTAAAACCATTCCTGCAGGCCCAGGTGCCGAAAGCGCAAGCGAGATAGGTCTTGCCGACACCAGTGGGGCCGGTAATCAGAATGTTTTGATGGTTCTCAAGCCATGAAATATTCTGCAGATTAAGAATGTGCGTTTTTAACAAGCCTCTCTGTTGCTTGTAATCGACATCTTCAAGACAGGCGGAAGATATTTTGAACTTCGCTCTCTTTAAAAGCCTCTTAAGGCGTTTATTTTTTCTGCAAACGTACTCATCATCAACTACAAGGCCGAAAAACTCGTCAAACGACAGGTCCTTGTGGTCGGGTTTCGTTCTGCGTTCGGTATAGGAATTTGACATGCCGAACATTTTCATTTCATCAAGCTTGGAAATTGTCTGTTCTATGCTCATTTTGGATCCTCCATTGGTTTATTTTGTTCGATCAATAGTCCGTTAAAGTACTCCGAACCGCGGATATTGGCATGATTCTTCGGAGCATGGGAATAGTGCTGGTTCTCATCCTGTTTCAGGTCAAGATTATTGGAAAGGATTTCTTTGATCCCGCTGTAGGATAAAATATTATACTTAATTGCTCTCCGACAGGCCAAGTTAATGCGTTCAGGCGGGAAATGTTTTTTGAGATTAATAATGCCCATGCAGCTTTTATAAGCCTGCTCGGGGCATTTCTTAATCTGGAACAAAATCTCGGCAAATTTCCTTGCATCCGGCCCGATTGTCTCTATCTAGGAAAGCATCCGTTCGGGCGTCCACTCGGCGTATTCACGGTGTGCCCGCGGCATGTGTGCGGTAACCGTAGTATATCCGCCCTGTCTAAACCCGCGCCGGTGGGAACATATCCTTTCACCCTTTAAACACACCTCTATTATCTGCCCTGTGGCGCGTATATCCATCAGTTTGTGAACATGCTCGTACGGCACGGAATAAAAATGTTTTTTGTACGCAATATGGGAATCAATATTTACCCGGGCTTTGCTCCATTCCGCATATTCATACGGTTTCTCGGGCAGAGGAAGACAATGTGGCTTATCAAGTGTTTCAAACAGTTCGTTTCTTGACTTGCCGTACTTTCTCATTACTCTTGAGTTGAGGTCGTCGAGTATCGGCCTTATTGCCGTATTTAATTCGCCGATACTGTGAAATATCTTGTGCCTTAATCGGGCCAGAATAAATCTCTTTCCCAGTCCCACCCCGTTTTCCACAAGCGGTTTGTCCCTGGGTTCTCTGACCCTCGCCGGCAGTATGGTGGTATGATAATGTCCGGTAAACTCAAGGGTGGTGTCGTTTATTACAGGTTCGTATTTGTTTGCTTTGGTCACGGCTGCTTTAAGGTTATCCGGCACTATTGTTCTTGGACAACAACCGAAATACTCGATCGCGTTTACATTGCATCTTATCCACGACTCCATA
>JAJFUW010000103.1 GCA_021372235.1 Spirochaetia bacterium | reverse complement strand
TGGAACAAAACGGTAACCTCTTTGTTGATTCCCTCCAGGAAATATCGGTTTATATCGACGGCCGCAGGGTTGACATGGAAAATGGCAGGCCGGAATTACTTCACTACTGGGTCCCACGTATTTCTGCCTCCTGCGGAGGTGCGGCCGTGGACGTGACGCTTCTCGCCCCAAAGGACAGCCGGGGGTTCATATATAATCTTATTTTTAACTCGCCCGGGAAAAAACATATCCGTGTCGTCAGGAAATTCACGATGCGCTCGCTCAAACTTTGCATAAATAAATCCTACAGGCTTGACACACGTGTCCGCCGGGCACACGACAACTGGTTTGACCAGGACCTGATTGATATCTATATGGGTAAACCCATATTATGCCTGGCCTTTGGCGCCGATAAAAAGTGCTCGCGAAGCCATAAGGCCAAAACGCTGAAGTTTACATACGAGTTTGAATGCGACGGCAGCGAGGAAATCAACCTATACACGGCCGCGGGCATGGAAGAGATGGCGGCGATGTCGGTCAACGCGGAGTTTGAACGCAGGGGGTTTACGAAATATTTCGAGGAGATGTGCGGGTGGCTCGGCAAAAGGGTAAAAAAATTCAAAGACCCGGACCTCGAACGCGTATATAACATAAACCTTTTTTTCAACTATTTCTTTGCCTCCGGCGTCACGATAGACACACAGGAGACGGTATGCGTCACATCTCGCAGTCCTGAGTATTATGTCAGCGCAGCATACTGGGACCGCGACGCACTGCTGTGGAGTTTCCCCGCTGTAATGCTGGCTGACATGGAACGGGCGCGGGATATACTGGAGTACGCATTTAAGGCGCAGGGAAAAAATTTCGGCATACATTCAAGGTTCATGAACGGCAATACACTCGAGTGCGGTTTTGAACTGGATGAACTGGCCGCGCCCTTTATCGCATTGGGTTCATATTTAAACGCTGGCGGGGAGAGACAGCTGCCTGATAAGGATTATATCAAGGATAAAATTATGAATGCGGGCCGCATGTTTGACAGATGGATGGACGAAGCCACAGGTCTCTACCTGACGGAGCTCAGGCCCTCCGATGATATGATAAAATATCCCCTAAATACTTACGATAACGTCCTGGTTTGGAAAGCGTTCCTATCGCTTGCCGGTATCCACAAAAATGCCGGGAGAGATAAGGAGGCAGCGTTGTATATGACGCGCGCATCGGGGCTGAAAAAAGCAATAATGAAATACGCCGTCATAAAAAAAGCGGGCATATTCGCGTATGAGTTTGACGGCAGGGGAAATTTTGAGTTGTATGAGGAACCTCCCGGCAGCCTGAAACTCCTCCACCACTACGGTTTTATAGATAAGACCAACGGGGATGTATATGCAAAGACTCTTAAATGGATTTATTCGGAGAAAAATCCGTATTTTTTTGCCGGAAAATGGAAAATATCCGAATGCGGCTGTGGCCACGCCGCGCATCCCTGGACTCTGTCGGCATGCAATTCGCTTCTGACGCCGGGATACGAAAAATTCGGGAGGGATTATTTTAAAAACGCGGTGATGGACGGCTATGTTGCGTCCGAGAGCGTATTTGAAAAGGACGGGACAGCGGCAACGGGGAAAGATTTCGCAACGTGCTCCGGGTTTGTGGCGTACGCGATACATCAATGTTTTTATGGGAAATACTTCATTTGACCTTTGTGCATAAACATATTATAATAAATATTATTATTAGGATTATATCAGTATTTTTATACTCTGATTAAAGCGAGGGTTCCGGATCAGGATGAAAAAGATGATTATCCGCGGCGGCAGGCCATTAAAGGGGACTGTCAGCGCGGGAGGTTCAAAGAATGCGACACTGCCTATCATGGCGGCAGCGCTCCTGTCCGACAGTCCTTCCACCATATCGGGCATTCCCATGGTCCGGGACATACGGACCATGAGCGAACTGTTCTGCATACTTGGAGCCAACTCTTACATAGATTCCAACATGATGCATGTCCAGCCAAACACCATCAATAATTTCAAGGCGCCGTACGAACTTGTAAAAACAATGCGTGCCTCCATATATGTACTCGGACCGCTTCTGGGCAAATACGGCAGGGCAAAGGTTTCCATGCCGGGAGGCTGTGCCATAGGCTTGAGGCCCATAGACCTGCACCTTTTAGCCATGAAAAAACTGGGGGCAAAGATAGAGATAAAACACGGCTACGTTGAAGCCGTCGCGAAAAAATTAAGAGGCGCCAGAATAGTGTTCCCAAAAGTCAGCCTGGGCGCGACGGTGAACGCCACTCTGGCGGCCGTGCTGGCGGAGGGCAAAACGGTTCTCGAGAACGCGTCAAAGGAGCCGGAAGTTTATGACACTATAAATTTTCTGAAAGCAATGGGCGCTAAAATAGAAGGCTCCGGTACCGGCACGCTCGAGATAACAGGCGTCAGGAAACTTAACGGCGTTACAAGTTACACGGTGATACCGGACAGGATAGAGGCTGCCACGCTGATAGCGGCCGCCGTTATGACAAAAGGCCGTGTCACAGTCAATAATGTGAACACGGCGCATTTGTCGTTATTTCTTGACAAATTAAAGGAAGCCGGCGCCGCGGTTACTGCATGCAACGGTTTGGTCAGGGTCGCCCCGCATAAAGGCAGGCTGACAGCCACGGGCATACATACGGAACCATACCCGGGGTTTCCAACCGACATACAGGCTCAATGGATGGCACTCATGTCAACGGCAGCAGGGGACTCCATAATAAAAGAAAACATCTGGGAAAACCGGTTCATGCACGTGCCCGAACTGGGGAGGATGGGTGCGGACATCACCATAGACGGCAATACCGCTGTGGTACGCGGGGTAAAAAAATTAAGTGGCGCGTCAGTCATGGCTTCGGATCTGCGTGCATCGGCGGCGCTTATAATAGCCGGGCTCTCTGCCGGGGGCGAGACAGAAATCCGGAGGATATATCATCTGGAGCGCGGCTACGAGGCCCTGGATGAAAAATTAAGGTCCCTGGGCGCCAGCGTGGATATACTGCCGGAGGACGGGCTATGAGGATGCAGTTCGTATTTGTCCTGTGCGGGGTCGTAATATTCCTCGTTTCCACCGTGCTCGCTGTCATCCTGGAACTGACGGGTACATACAATGTCACAACTGTTTTTATTTTCCTGTCGGTCGAAGCGGTTGCGGTATTTATTATAACCTCTTTCTTTTTGCGAAACTATTACGATATGATACTTGATGTGATAAAACGCAACATAGAGGGGAACCATGACATGGACCCCGCGCTGGGCAGGGACATGAAATTGGCCGAGGTCCTGGAGAGTATAAAAAAACTGGAAACGGAACTCTCAAAAAAAGTAATATTGTCGAGCGGGGATTTTGATAGGATAATACAGGGGCTTGAGTCGGTCAAAGCCGTCTATGGAACACAGCGTGCCAAATATTTGGACATCAGGGAGGACATCAGGAACATAAAAGCCTTTATTGCCGCGAACGTGCGTACGTTTGAAAAGATTAAAACGGTCGGACTTGAGATAAAAACCACGTCCAAAAAAATTGATAACGAGACGAGAATAGTGTTGAACGACGCCAAACGCCAGTCCGAATGGGCGCAAAAAGGAGTGAAATCGATCGGCAAGGAGATACAGTCCATAACTGAACTGAAACAGTCCATAATCTCGTCAACTCGGGTCATAGAAGAACTAATTGAAATGTCCGGCAGGATCAGGACCTTTGTGGTGACCATCGCGGAGATGACCAAAAAGACCAATCTGCTGGCCCTGAACGCGGGCATAGAAGCGGCCAGGGCCGGCGAGGCCGGTAAATCATTTTCGGTAGTGGCGGAAGAGATAAAGGAACTCGCGCAAAATTCAAACGAGTCAGCGGAGGATATCACGCAGATACTGCAGGACGTGAACAAACGTACCGCAGAGGTCATCGAGATGATAAAAACGACCGAAAATATAGAGGAGAATATCAGGGCTTTTTATTCGACAGGGGACATATTCATCGGCATTGTTAAAGACGTCAAGCATGTTGAAAAATCAATAGCCAATATCTCGGGTTTCACGGATGAGCATTTCACAGATTCCGAACTCATGTTCAAAATAATAAGCGATTTTTATAAAAAAACCGACGACTATACGAAACTCACGGAAAAAATGAACGAAGAATTGGATGTGGTCGATAAGGCCGAAGCGCGCGTAAGCGCGCAGGCGGATGAAACCATAGCGTCTGTCAGAAAATATATAAAATAGGCGGATAAAATGGAAGATAACAGGAATGGCGCGACAGAGGCACAACTGCAGATTGAGCGCCTCAAAAAGATGAAAGAACAGAAGGACGCAAAAGAAAAACTCCGTAAGGAAATGGCTTTTAGTTTTCCTGAACACGCCGAAGCGCAGGAACCGGAGAAAATGCAGGAGTCCGCGGGCGGCGGACAATTTATCCCGGCGGAGGTCCCACACGCCGTAACTGTAAAAAAAACACCGGCAAAAAAGCACGAACTGTCGGCACGAATAGACAGGAAAAACCTGGACAGGATAAAAAAGGCCGTGAAAAAGATAAAGGAACAGAACGGGGAACTGCGTTTGAGCGAGGATATGCTCATAAATATGATACTGGCCAGGGTTCTCGAACTGGGCATAGATTGGGGAACGGCCAAAAGCGCGGAAGATATCAGATATGTCCTGGCCAGGATAAAGGCGGAACAATAATATTATGGAGGAGGCAAAACTTACGGCCGTGCTGGAAAAGAAACTGGCTGACCTGCAGGAATTGGAACGCCTGACAGCCAGACAGTCGATGCTCATCAGGGAAAAAGAGGCAGACGAACTTTTCAGGATAGACAACGCGAAAAAGGTGTTGCTTTCGGCCGTGCTGGCTGCAGACGCGGGACTTTTAAAAGAAGGAGCCTTGATTGGTTCCTCGGAAAATGCCGGTATAATAGCTAAAAAGATAAATTTGGTGATAAATAATTTAATAAAACTTGAAAAGGAAAATGAAAACATGATAACAAAGGCGTCGATGTCGCTCTCGGGCAGCCATATTGAGGCGTATAAAATGTATAAATTAAACAAATAAAACGGCTTTACGCATAACAGAACAACGTTTCATAAAATCAAATAAAATTGAAACAAAAAAAGGTTGACAAAGAAAATAAATTTCAGTAATATGTATTCACTTGTTAGGAAATAGTTTATTTTTATGGAAAAAATTTAAAAGAGGGTGAGTTATTTATGCTTGAAGGTATTCTGTCCGGAAACATATACCAGATACTGGAAAAGTCTCTTAATGCGTCTGCTCTCCAGCAACAAATGATAAGCAACAACATCGCAAATGTTGATACGCCCGGATACAAACGTTCGGAGGTTGTATTCCAGTCAAAACTGGAACAGGCGCTCAACAATACGGAAAAAAACTATCTCCCGCTGATGGTAACCCACAAAGACCATATCCAGTTGACGCAGGATTTTTCAATCAACTCGATTGAACCTGAAATCGTCACCAATGCCGAAACATCAATGCGCAACGACGGCAATAACGTGGACATAGATTCCGAGATGGCACATATGGCCGAGAACACGGCTATGTATTCGTCGCTCGCGGAACTGACATCAATGAAATTAGGAATGCTAAAGAGCGTTATAACAGACAGGGGGGCATAAAAAATGGGACTATATGGCGCGTTTAACATCGCCGCTTCCGGCCTGACGGCCGAGCGGCTCCGCATGGACGTTATTTCAAACAACATTGCAAACGTAAACACGACGAGAACGGAAGAGGGCGGGCCATACCAGCGCCAGCGTGTCATATTTGAGCCCCGGGGCCAGCAGTTGAACGCCATGTTCCCTTATATTTTTTCAAAGGCTAAAATGCCCTCCAATTTTGAGGGTGTAAAAGTAAGCGGCATAACCAACGATCCTAATCCGCCGAAACTTGTTTACGATCCCGGACATCCGGATGCGAACAAGGACGGTTATGTTTCAATGCCTAACGTAAACATAGTCAAGGAAATGGTTGATATGATATCGGCCACGAGGGCGTACGAGGCCAACGTGACCGCAATAAACTCCGCGAAGACCATGGCTGCAAAAGCCCTGGACATCGGGAAGATATAGGCGGGTAAAAAATGACGATACCTTTCGCGTTAAGCGGCATAGAGGGAATAGTAAGCTCCATTGGGATGCCGCAGAGCATATTGACCAACGAGGCAATGCAGCCGCAGGCACCCGATACAACCGGCAGGGCTGATTTCAACGATATTCTGAACATGGCGGTAAAAGCAGTCAGTGATACGCAGATTGGCGCTGATGATGCGATAGCAAAACTCGCTTCAGGTCAGGATATAGAACTCCACAACGTAATGCTGGCGGTGCAGGAAGCATCCATGACGCTTGACCTGGCGCTTCAGGTAAAAAACAAGATTACTGATGCGTACCAGAGCATAATGAGCATGCAGATATAATTTAACATATAACAGGTGAGGTGGACTTGTGAACGAATACTTGCTAAAGCAATGGGAAAGGTTAAAGGCCTGGTGGGCGGGCAACAATACCACCCATCGTATTATGTGGGTCAGCATACCTTCCGCACTACTGATAGCGATTATACTCCTGGCAATATGGGGCTCGCAGCCGGGATTTACGCCGTTGTTTACGAATTTAAGCGCGGAAGACGCCGGAGCCATAGTAAACCAATTAAAAGAGAGCAAAATACCATATAAGATAGCGGACAACGGCAAGACGGTGCTGGTGCCTGCCAATAATGTTTATGAATCCAGGCTGGACCTTGCGACACAGGGCCTTCCAAAAGGCGGGGGAGTGGGTTTTGAGATATTTGACAAGACAAACCTGGGTATCACGGATTTTACACAGCGTATCAACTACGTCAGGGCACTTGAGGGCGAACTCGGCAGGACAATTTCGGATATAGATGTTATTCAGGAAGCAAGAGTGCATCTGGTACTGCCCAAAAAGGAACTTTATGAAGAGAGCCAGAAAGAACCTACCGCTTCGGTTCTTTTAAAACTCAGGTACGATACAAAACTCGGATATGACCAGATAAAGGCGATAGTCCACCTGGTGTCATCAAGCGTGGAGGGGTTGAAACCTGTCAATGTAACGATTGTTGATACAAAAGGTGAGGTATTGAGCGATGTTGTCCGTGACGAACTTACCGAGGACGGAACGGCATACTCCTACTCCAAACAGTTAAAATTGACCAATCAGCAGCTCAAAATACAAAAAGACTACGAGCGCGACATCCAGAAACGCGTTGAATCCATGTTGGGGCAGGTGCTTGGCGAGTCACGCGCGTCCGTGCGCGTCACGGCGGAACTAAATTTCGATCAGGTCGAGAAAAAAGACGAGATTTACGAGCCGATAGTGGGCGGTAAAGGCGTGCTTCGTTCCTCAAAAAAGAACCTCGAAAGTTACACGGGAGTCGGGGTTTATCCGGGCGGCGTGCCGGGCACTGACTCGAACATACCGGGATACAAATCAGTTGTCTCCGGGAATTCGCAATTCTCCAAATCGGAAGCAACGGAAAATTTTGAGATAACCAAAAGGGAAAGCCATGTAGTTGAAACGGTGGGCGGCGTAAAAAGGCTTTCTGTCGCGGTCATGGTTGATAACCTGCAGCCGCAGCAGGTTACATCTGTCAAAAACGCGGTTATTGCCGCGGCGGGGCTTGACATCGCCAGAGGCGACCAGGTGGCTGTTGAGAATATGCCATTTGACAGGGCTGCCGAGAAGGAAAGCGCTGCGAAAGATATGTTGGCGTCACGCGAGAAATACATGACCACGCTTACGAGCCTGGGTATCATAATAGGCATACTGTTCTTCGCGCTATTCTTCCTGCGCTCGACGCTCAAACCGAAGGCAATCAGGGAGAAACTGCGCCGCCAGATAGAGATGGCGGCAAGGGAAGTCAAGGCCGAAGAAGAGGTCGAAGTACCGCTGGAAGCAGTGCCTTCGGCCGCTGAACTTGCCGAGGCGCAGAAACGCGCTGAGATGAAGCGGCAGATTACGAAAATCGCAAGGGAAAATCCGAAGGTCATTGTCCAGCTTATCAAGCGCTGGCTGACAGAAGAGAAGAGGTGAGGCCATGGCGTTAACCGGCGAACAGAAAGCAGCGGTCTTACTGATCACGCTGGGGCCCGACCTATCAGCCGATATATTCAGGAATCTGTCGGATGAGATAGTCGAGCAGATAACTCTGCAGATAGCCAATACAAAAAAGGTACAGCCACAGGACAGGGATGCGGTCCTCGAGGAGTCTTATCAACTGGCCCTCGCGGAGGAATACATATCACAGGGCGGCATTGATTACGCCCGGGAATTGCTTGAAAAAGCGCTCGGCGAACAGAAAGCAGTGGAGATACTGAACAGGCTGCAGGGCGCGCTGCAGATGACGCCTTTTGATTTTATCAAAAAGACGGATCCCCAGCAGATACTTAATTTCATTCAGAACGAGCACCCGCAGACGATTGCGCTTGTGCTGGCACATCTATCATCCGAACAGTCAGCCACCATAATCGGCGCGCTGCCGGCAGAGGTGCAGGTTGACGTCGCAACCAGGATAGCCACCATGGAAAGGGCGACGCCCGAGGTCATAATGGAAGTTGAAAAGGTCCTCGAGAGGAGGATTGCGTCGGTATTCACGCAGGAGTTTGCTTCGGCGGGCGGCGTGAGATCGGTAGCTGAAATACTGAACAGGGTGGACCGCTCGACTGAAAAAGCTATCATGGAAAAACTGGAAGAGACGAGCCCGGACCTGGCCGACGAAATCAAGAGGCTAATGTTTGTGTTCGACGATGTCCTGCTGCTTGACGACAGGACGATACAGCAGATTCTGCGCGAAATAGACTCAAAGGACCTCGTGCTGGCGCTCAAAGGCGCGAGCGAAGAATGCAAAAACAAGATATTAAAGAACATGTCAAGCCGTGCACGCCAAATGATATTGGAAGATATGGAAGTCATGGGGCCGGTAAGGCTGAAGACAACGGAAGAAGCGCAACAGAAGATAGTAAACGTCATCCGCCAGCTCGAAGAGATGGGCGAAATAGTAGTGGCACGCGGTGGCGAGGAGGAAATATTTGTCTAAGAACCTGTTTACTCCGGGTGAATACGACATCAAAGATACCCCGTACAGGTTGCGGGGTTCTTTTTTGTCAAAGAAGGTCAAACCGGAAGAAGCCGCCAAAGAGCAGCCCGTGGAAGAGTCAGCCTCCGACAGGCTCGAAAGGCTGGAAGAAGAAGCAAATGCCGTGGCTGTTTCTCTGGATAAGAAAAAACAGGAACTTTCCCGGCTTGAAATTGAGATGGAACAGCTGAAAGAAAAGTCCGAAGCGGAGGCCAAAGCCGTTATTGAACGGGCACAGATGGATGCGCAGGAGATAAAAACAAACGCTCAGAAACAGGGGTTTGATTCCGGTTTTGAAAAAGGGTATTTTGAGGGGCTCGAAAAAGGCAAAAATGAAATTGACGCGAAATATGCGGCTGTTGTGGCGACTATACAATCTATAGCGGAAACGGCTCTCTCCGAAAAACATAAGATAATCAGGAACACGGAGGATGACATAGTAAAATTATCGATAGATGTGGCCCGTAAAGTGGTCGACCAGGAAATATCCGTAAAACCGGAAGTGGTCGTAAACTTTGTGAACGAAGCGATAAAAATGTTGGAAAACAGGGAAAAGATAACTATATACTGTAATCCCGCGGACATTGATCTGTTAAAATCCCACAGGGAAGATTTTAAAAAGATAACCGATATTACTGAAACGCTACACATACTGCCTGACGAACTTTTGGAACGGGGTGAGTGCAGGCTCGAATCAGTAAACCAGATTGTTGATACGGACATAAATTACCAGTTCAGCGAGATTAGCAAGAAACTCAACCCCGGGGAATAACCCCATGAGCTCGATTAACCTCGCCAAATATCACGAAAAGCTCCGCAAGATGGAAGTCCTCAAAACCTCCGGCAAAGTCACCCAGATAGTTGGACTTGTGGTCGAAGCTACCGGCATGAAAGCATCCATCGGAGAAACCTGCAGGATAGTGTCGCGCGATGAGTCGGTATCCATTGATTCCGAGATAGTGGGTTTCAGGGAAGGCAAGGCCCTGCTCATGCCGCTCGGCGAACTCCGCGGAATCGGTCCGGGTTCAAAAGTCGTGGCGCTCGGGGAAGAATTCAAAGTCCCGGTCGGCGAAGGCATGCTTGGCCGCGTAGTTGACGGACTCGGCAAACCCATGGATGACAGGGGACCGCTCAGGGTAAAACAATATTATCCAGTCTACAATAACCCTTCAAACGCGCTGACCAGAAAAAAGGTCGGAGAACCTGTCGCTACAGGCATACGTTCAATTGACGGATGCCTGACGGTCGGGCAGGGACAGAGGATGGGTATTTTTTCCGGGTCCGGCGTGGGAAAATCAACTACGCTGGGCATGATCGCCAGGAACACTTCCGCCGATATAAACGTCATAGCGTTGATCGGCGAGAGGGGCCGCGAAGTCAGGGATTTTATAGAAAAGGACTTAAAAGCCGAGGGACTCAGGCGTTCAGTTGTTATCGCCGCGACATCCGACCAGCCGGCATTGATCAGGAGGATGGGCGCTTTTGTTGCCACCTCTATCGCCGAATATTTCAGGGACATGGGTTATAATGTTATGCTCATGATGGATTCGGTCACGAGGTTTGCGATGGCACAGCGCGAGATAGGGCTTGCCATAGGCGAACCTCCGACCACAAAAGGGTATACACCTTCGGTATTCGGGATGCTGCCAAAACTGCTTGAGCGCGCGGGGACAACGCCGGGTAAAGGCACCATCACAGGCTTGTATACGGTCCTGGTTGAAGCTGACGACATGAATGAACCCATATCAGATTCAGTACGTGCCATACTTGACGGACATATAGTGCTGTCCAGGGCGCTGGCGGCTCAGAACCAGTACCCGCCTGTAGATTTGCTGGATTCTGTATCCAGATGCATGATAGACATAACAACCCCCGAACACAAGGCGGCGGCCAACAGGATGAAAGAGGTGCTGGCTACATATAAGAACGCCGAAGACCTTATAAATATAGGCGCCTATGTAAAGGGCTCAAACCCGTCGATAGACTACGCAATAGAAAAGATAGGAAGTGTCCGTAAGTTCCTGATTCAGGGAATAGAGGATAAAACCGAATATAAGGATACAGTAACCGAACTTTTGAGGCTGTTTAAATGAAAAAATTCAGGTTTAAACTGGAAACGGTCCTGAATGTCAAGGAACAAAAAGAAGAACTGCTGAAAACGGAACTTTTGAAACTGCAGGCACAAAAGATCGAGCAGGAACAGATGCTGAAGGAAATAAAAGAGAAAAGGGCTTACTTTTCAAGGCAAAAATCGGACGAATCAAAAGGGATAACCGACATCCAGAGTCTGATTTATTTTGAACAATATATTTCGAGTCTCCTAATAAAAATAGATAATACCAAAAATAAGATTAAAGAACTTGAAAAGCAGGCCGATATAAAACGTGTGGAAGTAGTTGAGGCCTCCAGGGAAAAAAAGGTCTTTGAGAAACTAAAAAAGAAAGAATTTGAGGAGTTCGAGAAAGCAATCTTATATAACGAGCAAAAGGTTTTGGACGAGATAGCGGTAAACAAGTTCAACAGGAAAGAACAGCATAGTTACTAAAGTCAGATAGATAAGGAAGTTTGGAGTTCTGAGCCGGACATAAAAAAAGTAATTGACAGGAAAATTATTTTTTGGTATACTTTTTATGTAAGTAGCAGGAATGATTTTTACGGGTCGAATACCCGCGATTTTTAGAAAGGCCTGGACCGCAAGGAGGGCCTATTCTGACGGAGGAAGGCCGTGGTCAATCCCGGTTTATTCTCAAACATGAGCAACATAATTGGTCTGCCTGCCATTTTGGGAAGCGGTACTGCGGTAAACAACACAGCCGCTCCTTCGGTATCCTCCAATTCAAACTTCCAGGCTATGATATCCAACCTTATCACTTCAGAGTTATCAGCAAATAAAATCCAACTTTCAACCGATGTCGTTTCAAACGAAAAAGTCACAACGGCACTTTATGAAGCGGCATCGCTTCTCTATATAACAGGTGACATAAAATCAATAGCGTCGCAGGACGCGCCGTCAACAGGCAATAACATGATAGTTTCCAACACAATGCAAAATTACAACCTTTCAGCAAATGAAAGGGTTCTTTTCCTGAACGCCCTCAAAGTCACTGCCGCAGAGATAACACTCAATGAAAATACGGCAGCCTCATCAAATATTAATCCGGTTGTTTTTGACCTGACTGCCGCGCAGAATTCAAATTCTTCCGCCACAGTCAGAACGGCCACGGCAGATATGCCGGCCACAGCCTCCGTTTTGAACCAGCCTGCTGCTGCTCAAAATACCACTGTGACATCCACGGCCGCTGTAGTTGTTTCACCGGTTGTTGTAAAAGCCCCCGTGACTGCTCCGGTTATAGCCGGCGAAGCCGTATCCACGGTTGCGGACACAAAGCTCCAGGGCGGTATATCTTCCCTGGGAGGCAACGTCACATTCACACAGATAGATACGGTTGAGACAATAGCAAAAATAGAAGCTGCCTCAAACGAGATAGAGCAGATAGCTGCCAGGCTCACGGCTTATTATATATCCTGCCTGTTCAACGACTCAAAAGAGCCGGACGATGTCGCGGCTCTGAGCCATGACATTGGCAAACTAAAAGCCAAAATTGAAGAACTCAAAAACAGGATAAATAACAGCGGAGAACTTTCGCTGACTGACGCGCAGATCACCAAAGCTTTGCGCGAGATCGCGGCGCAGTTAAACATCATAGCCGCATCCATGGAAAAGATGGCATCCGCGGTACAGAACAACACGGTTGCATCCATAGCGGCAAAAACAGAGGCCACGCAGGCTGTTTCTGATAACGACGCCGGAAAAAACGGCAACAACAACAATCAGTACACAGTTGTGACGGCAGCTGCGGATAAAACAGAATTTGACAATCTTGTGAACAAAATAACCGCACTTTTAAAATCAATGGACGGCACTCTGGAAGTAACTGAAAAACTGGCATATGTTTCCGTACCAATAACAGCCAAAGCAGTGAACGCGCCTGCAACGTCGGACAATTATAATATCCTTCCGGTCACGGTAAAACAGCCTGTTGCTGCTCCGGATGCGGTCGTAACAAC
>JAJFUW010000095.1 GCA_021372235.1 Spirochaetia bacterium | reverse complement strand
AATAGTATAAGACATGGTCCAAAAGGATGGATCCGTTCTTTGGACCCTGAACCCAAAACCCCCGGACCCCGGCCCAAATCCGAAAACCGGAAATAAAAAAACCAATAAGGCGGTAGATAAAATGGTACGTGTACGTTTCGCTCCCAGCCCCACGGGATATCTCCATATAGGCGGCGCCAGGACGGCGCTTTTTAATTATCTTTTCGCCAGGCACAACAACGGCAAGTTCATCCTGCGCATAGAGGACACAGACCAGGAACGCTCCACAAAGGAGTCGGAGGCGGAGATACTGGAGGCTTTAAAATGGCTCGGGCTTGACTGGGACGAGGGCCCGGGAAAATCCGCGGACGATTCCATGTATTACCAGACAAAAAGGCTGCCGGTATACCACAAACATATCGAATCGCTGCTTGCTTCGGGAAAAGCGTATAAATGTTTCTGTACAAAGGATGAACTGGACGCAAAACGCAAGGCAGCAGAGTCGGCCAAAACAGGTTTCAAATACGACGGCACCTGCGCGCACCTGACGCCGGAACAGGTTAAGGCAAAAGAGGACGCAAAACTGCCTTACACCGTGCGGTTAAAGATACCAAAAGATGGCGAGACAGTGGTGAGTGACCTGGTGAGGGGCGAGGTAAAGGTCGCAAACGCCACTCTGGATGACATCATCATAATGCGCGCTGACGGCATGCCGATATACAATTTTGTTGTGGTCGTGGATGACGCGGATATGGGCATCACCCACGTCATACGCGGGGAGGACCACCTGTCGAACACCCCGAAACAGATACACATATACAACGCGCTGGGCATACCCCTGCCGCAATTCGCGCACATACCGCTGATACTCGGCGCGGACAAGTCAAAACTTTCCAAACGCCACGGCGAGGTATCGGTGCTGCGTTACAGGGACAACGGATACCTGCCGCAGTCGGTTGTGAACTACCTGGCGCTGTTGGGCTGGTCACCCGAGTCGGAAGATACGGTATTTACCATGGAACAGTTGATAAAGATATTCTCGCTGGAGCGCGTGCACAAATCAGGCGCCGTGTTTGACAACTCAAAGATGATGTACATAAACGGCGTAAACATACGTTCCATGCAGGCGGATGAATTGACCGGGATGTGCATGCCGTTTCTGTTAAAATCGGGTCTTGTGACCGAGGAGCAGTCAAAGAGCGATTACGAAAAGATAAAGCACATAGTTTTACTGCAACAGGAAAAGATGAAAACACTCGCGGAACTGCCGGAACTGTCAGCATATTTCTTCAGAGACGAGATAACCATGACCGACGAAGCGAAAAAGGTGTGGGAAAAGAACTCGGCGGAACGCGGCAGAGTACTGGAAGTCCTGAAGAAGATAATAGAAGAAACAGGCACTGACAAGGCAAAGGTCGAGGAACGCATAAGAATCGACATGGAGGCCGCGGGACTAAAGTCCAAGGTATTCATGCATGTAATTAGGGTGACACTTTCAGGCACGACAATGGGCCCGGGGCTGTTTGACATGATAGAGACGCTGGGCAGGGAAAAATGCCTCGCGAGGATTGCAAAGGCAGGGGCATAAACAACCGGTCCAGGGTCCAAAGAACTGGCCAAAAGGCTGTCGTAAGGCGGGGTTCAGTTTTCAAATGTAGGGACAGCACTCCTGTGCTGTCCAAGGGCTCTAAAAGGTATGTCGTTGTAGTGTATTTAAAGGTAGCCGTAAAAAGGGGGGAATTATGCAGGATAACAAACCTGTTTCATGGGATGTCTCTGCCGCCAGAAAGCCAAATCGTCTAAAAAATTATGATTATGCAAACGGCGGTTGCTTTTTTGCAACGTTCTGTACGCACAACCGCGAACGCATCCTCGGGAGCATAACAGACGGATTTGTATCGCTAAATCCGGCAGGCATTGCCCTGCAGGAACAGATTGAGGAACTGCCGGGATTCTATAACGATGTTAAGATAGAAAGATCGGTAATAATGCCAAACCACGCGCATCTTATTGTCAGCATTGAACCGAGAACGAGGAAACTTTCAACGGTGGTACAGGTTTTGAAAAGTCTTACAACCATGCGGCTTACAGGTAATAACGGGATTTTGTTATGGCAGCGTTCGTTTCACGACCATATTATCAGGGATGAAGACGAATACGCGAGGATATGGGAATACATAGAGAACAATCCGTTAAAATGGGAAGAAGATATCGAAAATACGGGAAAACAGGATGATGAATATTATGAAAATATTTTCAGGGGAAGATCTCGAACAAAACCATCTGACCCGACAAGACCGCAAAACTCATAACCGTAGGAACAGCGCTCCTGCGCTGTCCGGGGGCCTTTACAGGTTTTTACTTTTTTTAAAGCCCCAGGACAGCACGGGAGTGCTGTCCCTACGTATACGTGATTTTGCAAAGCCCCAGGACAGCACGGGAGTGCTGTCCCTACAGTGTGGTTTTTCGGCGTTGGACGGCGGCGCGGTGCGCGAAATATGAATAACATGATCTCAACCATAAAACTCCGCTCCTCGTGGCGCACCTATGATCCAAAGCATGTTGAAGCGGAAAAGATAAAACAGGTCAGGGAATTCATAGCATCCGACACCAAATCCGTATTCGGCAATGCCGTCCGTTTTCAGCTCATAGATTTTGATGCGACCCCGACAGACATTTTAAAAACAATGGGGACCTACAGCGTCATCAAGGACGCGAGGCTGTTCATGGCAGGCGTGGTTGAAAAGAAAACACGCTGCCTCGAAGACTACGGCTACCTCATGGAAAAAAACATCCTTTTCTGCCACTCCATCGGGCTGGCATGCTGCTGGCTGGGCGCCGCGTTTGACAGGCACGGTTTTTCGGAATGGCTCGGTGCAAAAGAGGGCGAGATAGTGCCCGCGGTGACCCCCGTCGGTTACCCGGCCGCGAAACGCAGGCTCACTGACACCATGATGAGGAAAGTGGCAAACTCCGACAACCGCAAGCCGGTGGAGGAGATTTACTTTGAGGATAACTTTGACAACGGCGTGAGGCCGCAGGGTGTAATGAAGGAAATAATGGAGTGCGTACGCCTGGCACCGTCGGCAACGAACGGGCAGCCGTGGAGGGTAATACGGTCCCAGGTTTCAGAACTCAAGTCCCAGGTCGTAGGGCCCAAGTCCCAGTCTTCAGATCGCAAGTCCCAAGGTTCTAATGACCAGATCGGTGGGACCCGGGACATGCAACCCGGGACCATGTACTTTTATTTAGAACGCACCCCGGGGTACATCTATGCGGCCGGGCAGAATATAGATATGGGAATAGCAATGGCACATTTTGAACTGGCGGCCGCGGAACTCGGATTAAAGGGAGAGTGGTCCGTACTGGAACCCGGTATTGATAAGGGGGGTAAGGAGTACATCGCAAGCTGCACCCTGAAGGCAATTAATTAATAATGAACAATTAGTAATGGAAGACAAAACAGATGCGTTTATTATTAATTAGGGGAAGTAAGTTAGATCCCGCGCTTCACATAAACCTTCCCGTACTTTATCTGCCCTATGGCCACGACATCCCCCTCGTAAACCATCTTTGCCCAGCCTGATTTATTGATGGTATGGTTGTCCACGGGCATACCGTTTTTCACTCTGCCGTAATTCTCCGTGGTCAGTATTATCGTGGGCAGGTTATAGAGCGCATCCTTCATCGGGATTATCTTGTTTTCGATCGATTCCGTCTCGGATATCTTTATCGCATCCGCCAGGCGGAACGCCCCTATCCTGGTGCGCGTCAGGTCCGACAGGTGAGCGCCGCAGCCTATTTTTTCGCCAAGATCGCGCGCGATGGAACGCATATAGGTGCCGGCGGAACAGTGGACCTTGAGCCACGCCTTCGGGGATTCGCAGCGCACAAAGTCTATGGATTCTATGGTGACCTGGCGCGGTTCGGGGACAACTTCATCGCCTGCGCGGGCCAGTTCGTAAAGCTTTTTGCCGTCTTTGCGCACCGCTGAAAATTTCGGCGGGACCTGCATTATCGCGCCTACAAACTGCGGCAACAGTACCTTTATCTGAGTTTCGAGGTCCGCGGGAACCGCACCCTCTTTCACGGTCTCACCCTCAATGTCGTCGGTTGTTGTGGAGCGGCCAAACGTTATCTCCATGTCGTATTCCTTGTCAGAGGGGAGGTATTCGTTGACCCTGGTGGCTTTGCCGACGAGCGCGAGCAGCAGGCCGGTGGCTTGCGGGTCCAGCGTGCCGGAATGGCCTATTTTTTTTAGTTTGTATTTTTTTTTCGCGGCCTCGATGGCTCCAAATGAGGTCGGGCCTTTTTCCTTGTTTATCAGCAAAATTCCGTCCATGGGGGCTCCTGTTCCTTTAAAGAATAATTACAAATTCAAAAATTCCAAACATTAAAAAGTATTCAAATAGTATATGATTTCAGTGATTATTGCAACCAATAATATTTGTAAACGCCGGGGACATAGATTACCATAATACAGGCCGCGGGTAATGCGTGGTATTATAAGAAATACACAGCTGATAAACGGATGAAACTGCTGCGGCAGGCGGCGGAGCAGTATAGGAAACCGGTTTCATTGGTGCATATATTTAGTATCACACGCGACGTCCGTTCCGGATAGGGGACCGGGTTACCAAAGGCGTTCAATCCAGCCCGTGTTCGTTGTTGTGCCCGGCCCCATTATCAATTAATACAGTAAAGGAGCTGTCACGCAAAAATACAAGAAGATATAATTTCCGAATTATCAGGGATTGATTCAAAAAAGCGCCGGAGCGCGAAATACGCTGCCAGGGAGGTCCTGCACGGAGCAACTGTTCGACATCCTTTTGGACCGGGCGCTGTCTGAGTGCGGGCTGGTTGCAGAGCGGTGCGTTGAAGCGTGCGCCAGGGCCGCACAAGAGTGCCGTCGCTCGCGGCAAAGCGTTCGGAGGCGATAACAGCGGTGTTGCTCGCTGGCCCACAGGTGAATTCCCGTTATTTCCTGTAAAATCTCCTGCTTTGGTTTAAATCCTCAAAAAAACAGGCAGACGTGTGCGCCAAAACGACAGGCAAATGGCTGCGTGAACAAAATAGCAGGGGAGCGAAGGCTTGCTTCCTCGAGGTTATAGCGCACCCGGCCGATGTGAACCATGACATGATGCCCATGGCACAGAAATTCCCGAACGAATCGCTCAAATCGCCGGTCCCGTCGTATTCAGCGAGGGCGAGGGTTATAATAATGGCGGCAAAAAATGGGAAATCTTCGTAAATCAGAAGATTTTTGCCAGATCCAGCGCTTTATCAACGGCCGTATTTACGATGGCTTCGACATCCTGCCCTATTACATCCAGGTTTTCCGCCGCTATTGTTGTAAAATCCGTAACGCCTAAAAAACCCAAAATCGTCCTTATGTATTTATCTCCCATTTCCCATGCGGCAAGTTTACCCTCGGAATACGATCCGCCTCTTGTGGTAATATTCAGCGCCTTTTTCCCGGCACACAAACCGACAGGCCCTTGGGCGGTGTATTTGAAAGTTACCGTCGTAATGCATATATAATCCATATATGCTTTTAATATTGCCGGTACGCCGAGATTCCATAAAGGCTCCGCAAATACGTATTTGTCCGCTTCAAGGAACTGGTAGGCATATTTCAGGACAGGATGCTCCCTGCCTTCGCCGGGTTTCGGCTGGTGTATCGCAACGTCTTTTTCCGAAAGGAAAGTCACTCCTTCCTTATACAGGTCCAGCGTTATTATCCTGTCGCCGGGGTTATGTACCTTATAGGCCTGGATAAATTTATCGGATATCCTGAAAGTGCGCGACGTCCCCTCGGGTTTTGCATTTGCTTTGATGTAAAGTACAGTACTCATCCGTGTTCCCTCCTTATTTAAATTGACGGCATCATGCGGTAAATACCCCGCGAATAATTATTAATATAGATATACATTAAAGCACCGTAATTAACAAGGATATTTTGAATAAATTTTTTGTCCAAATCCCATCCGCTGTTCGGTGAAAGCGTCCACGCATAGTTGTTCTCGCCGCCGGAGGCCCGGCTGTCAAAACCTGCCTGCGCCGGGGGCGCTGTGTCCGCTGACACGGGCAAAAGCATCGTAATAACCTGATAACTCCGTTCATACACGGCAGGACCCTCGTTCACGGAGGGACCGCTTATGTTTGTTTTCCCGTGCGGCGCGTCGTTAAACGCGGTTATCAACTTTCTGATACTCACGTGGGTGGTTTTTTTGTCAGCCAAACTGATACTCAAGGAAGCAGACGCCTCAAAAAAACAGCAGAACGCGCCATCGGATACAGTCGCCCATGAAAGTGCAATTTTATCATTTTACAGAGACCGGACAGAACTGTCTTGATAATAGTGCAGGCAATGTTATAATAACAGTATAAAAAGGACACCGGAGGGAACAAATGTTCAAAGATATCGTACTTGCTTTCATACCGGTTTTTGTGGCCGTGGACGCCATAGGCATATTGCCCATGTTCATCTCCCTGACAAAAGGGATGAAGGACAAGGACCGCAAGAGGGTGCTGGCCCGGTCGTTCGTGACAGGCATTACCCTCGCGCTGGCTTTCATACTTATCGGTAAATGGCTCTTTTCCGTACTCGGTATCACGGTCAATGATTTCATGATAGCCGGCGGTGTGATACTGTTCTGTATAGCGCTGCGCGACATATTTTTTCCCGGCAAACAGGGGGCGGTGGTCGCGGCCGAACTGGGAGCTGTACCGCTGGGAACTCCGCTCATAGTCGGGCCGGGGGTCCTAACCACGTGCCTCATCATGTTGGACCAACACGGGATAGCGCCGACCATGATATCGGTGGTACTCAACGTCCTCATCGCTGTCGTGATATTCAGCTTTTCCGGCGGCATCATAAAGGTATTAGGCAGGACAGGCGTATCGGCAATGTCGCGCATCATGGCCCTGCTTTTGGCAGCCATCGCGGTCATGATGATCAGAAAAGGCCTGACAGGCATACTGGGATAGGCCGTGATGCAAAGTCAGTCACCACATCAATCGGTATTGTAGTTGAAAGAAAAAGCGCGGCGGATTTTGTGCAATCTGTCATTGACGGCAGGCTGTTTATGCCGGCGGCGCGTATCAAGATAAACAAAAGACCGAATGTGGCTTACGTGCTTAAAGAATGTTTTGGACAACTGTGGGACTATAATTCCGAAACGTGGGCGAGAAAGTTCTTTGAGAACTGGAAGAAGTCGTTAAAGTGGCAACGACTGAAACCGTATGAGAAATTTTGCGGGTTGATAGAG
>JAJFUW010000088.1 GCA_021372235.1 Spirochaetia bacterium | reverse complement strand
TAACTGCTATACGATTATTTCAACCGCAAACCGCCCGGTCTGTTTTTTCTGCCGGCTTTAAACCCGCGTTATAAGGCTTTATTGTGTCTTCTTCCCGCCGGTATCACACCGTAAACCGCAACCGCCGCGTCCATCAATACGATACATGTCATCCTGACCTCGGGCGGGTCCATTTTTCCATAAAACGGATTACTGTCAAAAGGATAAAAAGGTCTGATATCCTTGTATATCATGGAATCAAATACGACATACATCCATGCTCCCGGAACCGAATCCGCAGCGACCGGAAATATTTTTGATACGTCCTGTTTCAGCCGCGACATTGCCATCAGACCGTTGACCGGATTTTTTATCAGTTCAAAAACCATAACGGCCATAAGTGCGACGATTGCAGCGCCTGCAAAGGGGATAAAAAAACCGTGCTCAGGATATTTCCGGATGTGTATGGTCAATACCGCAAGCGGCTCCAGATCGATAAACACATTGACCGGCACCATGGCCGGAATGTTTATCCGGCGCATGAGCGGCAGGGACGAAATGGTATGGCGTAAGCGGCATGCGTTATCCTCCTTTTTTTTTAGCAGCGGGCGCTCCCGGTATAGAATCCAAAAGCGTCCTTGTGTATACGGTTTTTGGCGAGGCAAAAACCGCCTCAACCTGCCCGTATTCCGCCACACGCCCGCTCTGCAGCACCACTACATCCTGTGCCAGCGAACGCACCACGCGCAGGTCATGGGTTATAAAAAGCATCGTAGTCCCCGATACCTCATTGAGCGTACTGAATAATTTCAGTATCTGTGCCTGGACCGATACATCGAGCGACGAAACGGGCTCGTCAGCCACAAGGAATTGCGGTTTCATGGCAAGCGCCCTGGCAATCACCACCCTCTGGCGCTGACCTCCGGAGAGTTCGTGCGGATATTTTGACGAGAGTTCCGGCCGCAGCCCCGTCGACAGCATGACATCCGCAACCCCGTCGCGGAGCGCGGCCGCTGTCAATTCAAAATGATACTTAAGCGGTTCCGCAAGCGCCTCCCCCACCCTCATCCTGGGGTTTAAAGACCCCAGTGTATCCTGAAATATATACTGAACCCGTCTGCGTTTTTCCTTTGTGGAGTAATCAGATTTCATCCCGTCTATGAGTATTTCCCCCGAATCTGGTGTCTCAAGCCCGGCCACACAGCGGGCTATGGTCGATTTTCCGGACCCCGATTCACCGACAAGCGCTGTTATTGACCCTTTTTTTACGGAAAAATCTACCCCGTCAACAGCTTTCACGGTATGGCTGCCGTGATCGTATAAACCCGTAATGTTGTAGCTTTTTTTCAGGTTAATTACTTTCAGCATGGACAAACCCGTGTTGTTTTTTTGTGTTTCGAAGAAACGAGCCGGGAACCAGGAGCCAAAAGGAAAACAAACAAGGATGCAAGAAAACGAGAAAGACAAAACGATAATAACAATGAACGCTCTGAACGTTTGTTGTTTTTTAGCGTGCCTTTAATCATTTGCTTTCCTTCTGGCTCATGACTCCTGGCTTTTGGCTCATCTTTTCACCTCATACGGATACCAGCACCTCACCCCATCCGTCAATCCCGGCGCCTCCTCGCGGCATTTTTGCGCGGCATTCGGACAGCGGTCGCAATATGAACACTTATTTTCCACCTTTTTCAGGTCCGGCACTGACCCCGGTATGACCTTAAACTCCTTTTTAAAACTTATATCCGGTATTATTTCAAAAAGAGCCCTCGTATACGGATGCCTGGCATCCTCCGCGCTATTTACCTCTCCATCTTCGACTATCTGTCCGGCATACATGACTATTATCCTTTTGCACAGCATGCACGCCAGGTGCAGGTCGTGGGTAATCAGCACCAGGGTCAATCCCCTCTCCCGCTTCAGCCTGATAAGCATGGAGACTATCTGGGCCTGGACCGTCACGTCAAGCGCCGTCGTGGGTTCGTCCGCTATCAATATTTTGGGCCCGCAGGACAGCGCAATAGCCGTCATCACTCTCTGTTGCAGACCGCCCGATAGCTGGTGCGGATATGAACCATATACCCGCCTGTTATCCGCTATCCCCGCCTCTTCCAGCAGTTTTAGCCCTTTATCCTCCAGTTCATCTTTATTCATAATCCGCAGGTGTACCTTTAACGTCTCTTCCACCTGCTCTTTTACAGTAAAGAGCGGATTTAAAGAAGCTCCCGGGTCCTGGAATATCATTCCGGCCTTTACTCCCCTGACCTTTTCGAGTTCCCGGTTGCTCCTGCCCAGTACTTCCTCCCCGTCTATCACAACGCTTCCTGACGGTTCGCTGTTGCGCGCCAGCAGGTTCAAAAGCGCATGCGCAAGGGTCGTCTTGCCGCATCCGGATTCTCCGGCTATGGCAACGGATTCGCCCTGCTCAACCGACAGGTCAATACCGCGTATGGCATAAAGCCTTTCTCCCCTGTCGAGCCTGTATGTGACATTTAAATCCTTTACTTTAATGGCGTTCATTTTCCCCCGCGATTATTTTTGGCCCCTGTTTCCGGCATCCAAAAGGCACGGCAGCATCCTTTTGGCCATTGGCCATTTTATTCCTTGCGTAATTTCGGGTTAAAATAGTCCCTTAAGCCTTCTCCGAGCAGGTTGAATGAGAATACCGCGGTAAATATCGCCGCTCCCGGATATAACACCAGCCACCACGCGCTCTCTATATAATCCTTGCCTCCGGTCAATATGTTGCCCCAACTCGGGTGCGGCGGCTGCACGCCAAGACCCAAAAAAGACAACCCTGACTCCATCAGAATAGCCCCTGATATCCCAAATGTCATGTATACAAAAACAGGCCCCATAATATTGGGGAGTATATGCCTCCGTATAATATCCCGCCTGCGCAGTCCGATGAGTCTGGCCGCGTCGACATACGCGAGTTTCTTGACCGACATTACCTCCGCCCTTATGATACGGGCGATATCGGTCCATGACGTGAGCCCGATAATTATCATTACATTCGTGATTGACGGCCCCAAAAATACTATCAACATCAGTATCAAAAAAAGCGTTGGAATTGTCAGCACTATGTCAACAAAACGCATTATTACATTGTCTATCCAGCCTCCAAAGAATCCCGCGATGGCACCCAGCCCAACCCCTATCAAAACAGCCAGGAATACGGCTATTAATCCGACCGATATGGATGTCCTCGCCCCGTAAATCATTCGCGAAAAAACATCCCTGCCAAGCTCATCGGTGCCGAATAAATGGGAACCCGAAGGTGGCTGAAGCCTCTGCGATATCTCCTGTGCCTTATAATCATACGATGTAAGCTGTGGTGCACATATAGCCGTGAGCACAAGTAAGCCTGCGATGATTGAGCCTGTAATTGCCATTTTATTCAAAATATGCGCTCCTTTTTTTCAAATTTTGATCCATATTACCCGCCTGTATTGCCTCTTTGTCCTTATTATTAATTGCCTTATTTGTACCTGATCCTGGGGTCCACCAACGCATAGGAAATATCGGCCAGCAGATTCCCCGTAAGCGTCAGCAATGCCGCCATGGTAACAGTGCCCATTATAACGGGATAATCAAACGTCATGGCCGCATCGTATGCGAGCCTGCCCATACCCGGCCATGCAAATATTGTCTCAAATATGAAAGAACCGCCTATGAGTCCCGGAAGCGACAGCCCCAGCAGTGTTATCACCGGCAGCAGGCTGTTTTTTAACGCATTACGGAATATGATATCCCTCTCCGGCAGCCCCTTGGCGTAGGCCGCGGTCGTATACTGCTGAGTCAGGGCCTCGACCATCCCTGATTTTACGTAACGCGATACATAAGCCAGGCCGCCGAACGCCGTTATGAATACCGGCATTACAAGATGCCGCGCTATGTCCCATACTTTCTCTGTTGCGGACATCATGTCAAAATTCATGGAGGTCATGCCGGATACAGGCAGCACCGGCCATTTTACGGCAAAGGCCATCATCATGACCAGGGCCAGCCAGAAAGCGGGCATGGAATACCCCACAAAAGTTACTGCTGTCATTATCCGGTCATACGGGCTGTTCCTTTTTAACGCCGAAGTAACACCTATTATCGTTCCAAAAAAAAATATCATTACCAGCGATGTTATGTTCAAAAGCAGAGTTGCGGGCAGACGTTCAAGTACCTTTTCCAGGACAGGCCTGTTGTCGGTAAAAGAGTGTCCGAAATCAAACCGCACGAACCTGGAAAGCCAGTCCAGGTACTGCAGATGTACCGGCTTATCAAGTCCGTAAAGCGCTTTTAGTTTTTGCATGGAATCGGGCGATATTTTCGTGTTCATCTCCATGTTTACCCTGACAAACCCCCCGGGTGTCAGGTGGACAATACAAAAAGTTATGACAGTTATGCCCAACAACACGGGTATCATGAGCAGCAGTCGTCTTATAATATAGCGCCGCACTTTCCCATCCCCCCTTTCCTTTTCACGAAGTCGTTAAATAAAAAAGCCCTCTCCGTTTTGGAGAGGGCTTTTTTTATGCCATAGAGCGTATTGCAGATTAGCCCTTGAGTCCGGTCGTTGCAACGCCTTCTATGAAGTAGCGCTGCCCAAAGAAGAACATTATGAGGATCGGCAGTAGCACTATTGTGGATGCCGCCATCATGAGGTTATAATCCGTTCCGTACATCGTGGTAAATGTCTGGAGCCCGAGCGCCAGAGTGTAGTTGGAGGTCGAGTTCAGGTATATGAGCGGGTTCATGAAGTCGTTCCAGTTATAGACGAACCCGAATATCGCGGTGGTGACCAGCGCCGGTTTTACCAGCGGCAGGAGTATCATGTAAAAAACCTGCAGGTAATTGCATCCGTCTATCCTGGCCGCTTCGTCAAGTTCAAAAGGAATGGTCAGGAAAAACTGTCTCAGCAGGAATATGTTGAACGCGCCGCCGCCAAAGAACGTAGGAACTATAAGCGGCAAAAATGTATCTATCCATCCGAACATCTTAAACAGGAAGAATGTCGGTATCATGGTAACCTGCGCAGGTATCATCATGGTTGATACCATGACTAAAAATAATTCGTTTTTGAACGGGAACTTGAACCTGGCGAACCCGTACGCGACAAACGAGGAGGACAGTAACGTCCCGAGTATGCCGAAGAAAGTGATTATGACGGTGTTCAGCAGGTACCTGTTGAACGTTTCGTCGAGAGCTTTGGGCGCCCATGCCTTCATGTAGTTGGACCATTGCGGCATGATGTCCGCAAGTTTTGCGCCCACGGTGACCGTGTCCCCGTCTTTTACAACGAATCTGGTGTCCTGAGTTGCCTGTATCTCTTTTATGACAAATCCGCCCTTTGCTACAACCTGCAGGATTTTGGATTTATCCGGGTTTATTATTATTCTGACCTTGCCGGATGTCGGAAGCGTCGCGAGCAGGTCTCCTTTTTTCACCTTCTGTTTGTTCTTAACCTTGATTTCGGCGTTTTCGGGTATGACATGCGAGAATGTCCCGAGTTGTATCCTCTTTATGCCTTCCGCTTCGTTTTCTATCAATACTTTCCCGTCAAACTGAGCCAGTATTCTGGTGTCATATTTCAAATATAGCTGTGAATAAGGTATCCACTTCGGCGGCACGGTAAATATCTGATCCGGCGCTTTCAGCGAAGTGGATATCATCCATACCAGAGGAATTACAAATACCACGGCGCCCGCCCACGTTATTATATATAGTATCCAACTGGTTATTTTTGCCTGGAGCCTCTGGCTCGCCCAGAAACTCATTTCTTTTTTTGCCATATTCATTACTCCTTATATTAGAGTTTTTTAGTCGTTGACAGTCAATCCGTCCCTATTTTTTCAGTTCCCCTTCGTAGTGAACCCACCCTCCGGATACCTTGAACTGAATCAGTGTGAATATCAGGATTATTATGAACAGCACCCATGCGAGCGCCGAAGCGTAACCCATGTTATGGAACTTGAAGGCATGCTGGTATATATAAAGTACGAGCACCAGCGTTGAGTCTGCCGGGCCTCCCTGTCCCCCCGTCATGACGTAAACCTGCGTGAAAATCTGGAATGAAGCCACAATGGACATTATCAGATTAAAGAAAATAACCGGTGTCAGCATTGGCACCGTGACGTTCCAGAATTTTTGTATCATGCCCGCACCGTCTATCTCGGCCGCCTCATAAAGCTGACGCGGTACGCCCTGCAAACCGGCCAGGTAAATTATCATGTTGCCGCCTACGCCCCAGAGGCTCATTATGATAAGGGCCGGCTTTGACCAGTTCTCGTCAGCCATCCACTGCGGGCCTGTTATGCCTATCAGTTTTAGCCCGTAATTTATAAGTCCGAAATCAGGGTTTAAAAGCCACATCCATATGATTGCCGAGGCAACACCGGCCGTAACCGACGGCAGGTAATATATGGTTCTCAGTATCCTGACGGATTTCCACTCCTGGTTCATGAGGAGTGCCACCAAGACCGACCCCACAATGCCGAGCGGTACCGCGAATAAAGTATAGTAGAAGGTGTTGTAAAGTGATGCGAGAAACCTCGAATCCGTGAACATCCTGGCGAAGTTGTCAAAACCAATCCATTGAGGAGTTGTTATGAGGTCCCAGTTGCAGAACGCGAGCAGGAAGGAGGCGATAATAGGGCCGCCCGTAAAAAGTATCATGCCGAGTATCCATGGGCTCAAAAAGAAATAGCCCCACATACCTTCCTGGGCAGCCATGCTCATTTTACTTTTCTTTAACGGTTTGTCTATCATCCATCTTCCTCCGGTTATTTGTTATTTAACCCGGCGCCCCTTCTGCAGGGGCGCCGGGGTTATGCCTTGTTGGCTCTATTCGCTGAAATAATTCTCGTTTATCTGGGGTACCAGTTCTTTGAGCACCGTATTTGCGTCTTCCTTGCCGTTCCATATCTTGTCAAAAGCCGGGGCTATCATCGAAACGTTTATCTCGTCCCAGTTCGCCACGCGCGGTGAGAATTTTGCGTACTTGACCGCCTTTAAAACTATGTCCTTGTGTTTCGGCGCCTTGCCGTCGAGGAACGCGGGCGACTCGGCTATGGCTTTCATGGCCGGCTGTGCCAGCCCTGTTGCCGCGAGTTTTTTCTGGCCTTCAACACCCGCCAGGTAAGTCACGAGTTTCCACGCCGCTTTCTTGTCCTTGGCGGTCTTTACTATTGCATAACCGGAACCGCCCGAGGCGTATCCCCTGTTGCTGCTTTTAGACGACGGAAAAGTCACTACATCCCATTCAAAGTTCTGTATGGCACGGAATGTCGGCGTTTTCCATATACCGGAGAAGAACATCGCCACTCTTCCGGAGATGAACATATCGGCTGTTCCCATGCCGCCCATGCCCGTCATCTGCGAAGGCGATGGTGAAACGTGATATTTATTGATAAGGTCAGCCCTGAACTGGACCGCCTCTATGGCAGCTTTCTTGTCGAGCGTGCATTTTGTCGGACGTTCCACATTATCCACCATCGAACCGCCGTTGGAGAAAACAAATGTTTCCCATATCGGCCAGTCATCCACGAAACCAAAAACTGTCGTCATGCCGTTCGCGTCTTTCTTTGTGAGTTTCTTGGCCGTTTTTAGCATGTCCGCCCAGGTCCAGTCATCTTTCGGGTACTTTACTCCGGCTTCATCGAACATCTTTTTATTGTAGTATACAACGCATATCGGGGCTATGTCTCGCGGCAGGACAAAAAGTTTGCCGTCAATCGTGAAACGTTTGATTATTTCAGGATAAAAATCCCCTATTTTCATCGTTGTTTCTTCATTCAGATATGGTGTCAGGTCTTCCAGTACTCCTTTTTCCGCGAATTCCTTGAAATTGTTGGCCTCAACAAAAAGCACGTCAGGCGCGCTCCCGCCGGCAAACTGTGTCAGGACCTTTTCCATGTATGGAGGGCCTGACGGTGCCCTTTCAGCGCTTACCGTAACTTTTGTATCCTTCTGGAATTTATCGACCATTTCCTTTATAATCTGTATCTCTTCTACAGAACCCCAGTACATAAAGCGCATGTCCCCGCCCTTTGCCTTGCAGCCCGTAAAAACAACGACCGAAAGCACGGCAAATACTGCCAATAAAACTACAAGAACCCTCTTCATACAATCTCCTCCTTGGAATTTTATTAAAACACTTTAATATTTTACCCTTTTGCAAAAAAAAATCAAGAGTTATTTACGTAAAAAAAGTCTGTTTTTCAGGCAATGAATCCTTTCTTTACGCTGTCATCTATCAGGAATGCCGCATAATCCCATAATTCCGGTGCCCCGTCATTTATGCGGGAATTTATCTCGCGGACCATGTCCGCGCTGATGTTGTTCTCTTTCCATGTACTCCCGTTATTATAATAATTCTGCATCAGCGGCTCCAGCCTGTCGAGCGCTCCGGCAAATTTCGCCTCGGCCGTCTCCTTTTTCTCGAACTCCAGCCATAACCCGTAAAACTCTTCCCCCTGCCCGTCCGGCAGCAGCCCGAATATCTTTTTGGCCGCCAGCATGTCCTCGTCTGACGGAGCCGGTCCGGTTTTGGCATACACTATGACATCCCCCGTATATGCTTCAGGTATATCATGTATTATGACCATTTTTATGACTTTCGCAATATCAATGGGTTTGGCTGAATATCCGGCCAGCACCGCGGCCATAACCGCCAGGTGCCACGAGTGCTCTGCGTCATTCTCGTAACGTGAGCCGTCAAACAGCCTCGACTTGCGGAAAACCGACTTTATCTTGTCTATCTCCATTATAAATCCCATCTGTTTCCCCAACAATTCCCTGTTATCCATACATCGCTCCTTATGTTTTATCTCCAAACTGTTTTTATCTTCACTTACCCTTCCGCTGCCAGCTGCCCGCAGGCGCCTGCGATGTCCGCGCCTTTTTCCTTCCTTATGAAGGTGTTGATGCCCGCATCACGCAACAGGTTCTGGAAAGCCGCGACCTTTTCGCGAGAGGGTTTGTTCAGGTTAAAGGCTTTAACGCTGTTATATGGTATCAGGTTTACCTTGTATTTTACCCCTTTTAACCTGTCGAGGAGTTTGTGTGCGTCCGTTATGGTGTCATTTACCCCGTCAAACATCGGGTATTCAAACGTAACCTCTGCGTCCTTCTCTTTATTATATACCCGGCATGCCGCTATGATGTCGGCGAGCGGGTACTTTTTATTCATGGGCACAATACGTGACCTTATCGTGTCGTCGGCGCTGATCAGGGATATTGCCAGTCCGAACTTATAGGGTCCCTTTGCTATCTCCTTTATTACCGGCACAACGCCTATCGTGGAAACCGTTATGCGGTATTGCGAGAAATTGAACCCCTTTTCATCGCCCAGTATCTCTATGGCTCTCTTTACGTTCTCCCAGTTTAAAAGCGGCTCACCCATACCCATGAAGACAATGTTGTCTATCTTTTTGCCGGAGAGTTTTCCGGCATAGATGAACTGGTTGAGTATCTCCCCTGCCGTCAGGCTGCGCTTTAACCCGAGCGTGCCCGTGGCGCAGAACCCGCAAGCGCACGCGCATCCCGCCTGGGAGGATATGCACAGGGTCTGTCGTTCGTCATCCGGCAGGAGCACGCTCTCTATCTTTTCTCCGTCCTCGAGTTTGAACAAGTATTTTATGGTGCCGTCCGTGCGTGAGACCGCGGTAATGGCCTTTTTCAGCGTGCTGACGTAATATTCCTTCTCGAGCGCGGCCTTCATCTCTTTCGGTATGTTCTTCATCGCCTCTATGGAGTCGGCGGCGTTGTTATAGAGCCATCCGAAAACCTGTCCCGCGCGGAACGCGGGAAAACCGAGGTTTTCGACGGCAAGCCGTATCCCGTCGCGCGTCATACCTAACATATCTTTCTTTTCCATCGTTTAAGTTTCTCCATAAAAGTGTTTACAAAGCAATTTCTGCGGTTATAATTATACCACAACAATGGCGGATTGCGGGAGGCAAAGGACAATAACGCCCTTGAAACGGCGGTTTTTAAGTCCCGCATTACTTTCGGATTTTGCTTTTTTAGCATATTACCTTTTAAAGGAGACTTATGCCCCATTTTGATATCGCTGTTATTGGCGCGGGCCACGCGGGAATCGAAGCCGCTCTGGCCGCTGCCCGTATCGGCCTCAAAACAGCGCTTTTTACCATCAACGCTGACAGGATTGGTTTAATGTCCTGCAACCCTGCCGTGGGCGGGCTCGCCAAGGGCCAACTCGTGCGCGAGATAGACGCGCTCGGCGGCCAGATGGCGCTGACATCCGATGCCGCCTGCATCCAGTTCAAGGTGCTAAACTCCACCAAGGGTCCCGCAGTCCGCGGCCTGCGCGCACAGGCCGACAAAAAAGCATATACAAGATTTATGAAAAATATCTGCATGAACACTCCCAACCTTACCATAATAGAGGCTATGGTTGACTCCGTAACTTCATCCTCAGGTTCGGTTGACGGGGTCACCACTTCCTCGGGAGAGCATTACCCGGCACGGGCCGTGGTTGTG
>JAJFUW010000079.1 GCA_021372235.1 Spirochaetia bacterium | reverse complement strand
ATGGTTTCAACCCGACAAAATCCTGATAAAACTTCTTCGATGCCGCAATATCTCTGCACATGATTGTCATTCTAAACTTTTTCATATCAACCTCCATCTCGCAGCAATTCTGCGATACAAATGGGGATGAGACAACCTCATCCCCTGTTCCTGCCGTATAATGGCCCCGGTTGGCGCGGATATACTACAAAATACGGCCGGGCGGGTCATTGACCGCTCCGCAAATCAAGGCCGTGTTTTAACCGGTGTACGGGACGTCTTTCGGGCACAAATGAGCGGTTCCCATAACAATTTAAAGCTACATGATTTTTGAAATTATATAACTTTTCCTGCCGATTTACAATATCAACTTACTTTTTGTTTTTTTTACACCCTATCCGCCGTCCGCGTATACGGCCCCGGGGTAGTAAAACTCCAGTATCCGCCTGTAATCCCACCCCATTTTTGCCAGTTTTGCGGCGCCAAACAGGCAGATTCCCGCGCCGTGCCCCAGGCCGCGGCCATTGAGCAGCCAGCCTCCGTTTTTCTCCGTTATTTCAAAAAGTTTTGAAGGAAAACGGTTCCATCCGTATTCCCTGCCAAAAGCCGATATGAAATCAGAACTGTTGACCGTTATGATGCCTTCATCCGCCGTTGTAAAGCTAAAATCGCATGCCCTTCCCGAGCCGCTCTTTGAGGAGATTGAAAAACCAAATATCCTGCCGGGATCTGATGCGCCCATTTTCTTCAGGACTCTCCTTAACTCGCCGGGTTTTATGGCCCGCTGCCACCTGTAAAAAGGGCTCTCTGAACACAGAGGCTCGCCCTGGAGCGCGTCCTGCCTGGAGTACCCTGCGGCTATCCCCCGGCAGTCCCATGCCATTGAAGGCTCTTCGGTCACACCCCCGCAGCAGGTCGAGAAATAGGCGACGCGTTCCCTGTTTTTTCCCTCTATGGTCATGGTTCCCGTTGATGCCGCCAGCCCCTGCCACAGGCTGAAATCATCAGGTATGCCTTTATACAGTTCGCAATGCGTCAGGTCGCACAGGTCGTAGTCCGGGTGGCGGCCGGTGTTCGCGCGCAGGTAGGACCTCACGGCCACGGCCAGCGCCTTCATGCTCTCCGGCGTATACACCTCAGCCGATGATTCGGATGCCAGAACGCACGGTATATAGTCCTCCTCCCTGACTGAGAATATTATCTTAATACCCGTTCCCTCCGGTGCGCGGCACAGGTACAACACTCCCGGATATTTACGCGTGATGTTACCCGCCGTCACCTCATATATGCCGTATCTCCCTCCAAATACCGGCCGGGGTTCACCGGTAAGTCCGTTCTCCGAAAAACCGGTCTTTTCCCCGTTAAATGAAACAGTTATGGAACGCGGCGAGTATTTTTCAAGGACTCGGACGCGGAGGTCTTTACCGCAAAGAGGTGCGGAAAAAACAATGAAGGCAATCAACAAAAAATACAGATGCCTCATTTTTCGTACACCCTGTAAATTGCCCTGTCCGCGTTACCCGCGCTGTCCTGGACTGTTATTTCAAACAAACCCTCGGACGGTGTCAGGTAAAAATTTTTGTCCTGTGCCCCCTTGAACACCGGCTTGCCGTTCACTGACCATACCAGCGCTCCGGTGCCGGACGCGGTTGCCGCTTTCAGCCCGATTTTCTGGTACTCACGCGGCAGGTCCTTCCTGATTATATATGTCGAGCCGTCAATGGGGTTTAATATTACAGGCTTATAGGACGATATTTCCGGGACGCTGCCTTCCGCCGTGTCAGGCGCCGCATGGGCCGCCCCGCCGCTGCCGCGCAGGAACGATGCCGCCTCCGGAGGCCAGTCCTCAATTACCTTTTTCACATATCCGTCCACCGGTCCTTTCACGGAAGCAGGGTCAACCCGTGTGCCGCTCTTTTTGTCCAGGTAAACCTGCCTGTGAATAACGCATTCCGTATCCGGAGTTCTGCCGGCAGCGCAGAGATCGTCAGTAAGCGCGCTGCAGTATGGCCCGGGTTTATCCCCGGAAACAACACAGACTTTCCTTGTCTTTACCCCCGCCGGCCTGTCAAACCATGAATCCGTATGGCGTGTAAGCGCGTTAAAAATCTCCATCACAACCGGTGCCGCCGCTTTTATGCCGACAAGTTCTGTTGAGGCCGAAGCATCCGCGTTGCCGAGCCATACCCCGACCGTATACTCGGGATTATAACCCACACACCAGGCATCATGCAGCCCGAACGACGTGCCTGTCTTAAAAGCAATCTTCCCCCTGTAATGGGTGAACTCCCATGACTGCGGCAGATCCGGTCTCTCGCCGTCGGCGAGCATCTCGGAAATAATATACGCGGCCTCCCCGGAAAATATCTCCTTTTTTGCCGTCTTACCTGAACGTTCCCTGATATACCTCGGTTTTTCCATTTTCCCGCGGTTGGCGATGCCCATATAGATTGTCACGAGTTCCTCGAGGGTTACCGGATATGTCCCGAGTGCCACGGATAAACCCGGATTCAGTCCCCTCCGGCGCATGCCATAAAATCCTGAATCTACCAGAAACTCCAGCAGCCCGTTTTTTCCAAGGCTGTACTCCAGCGACACAGCCGTGGAATTGAACGAACGGGTTAACGCCGACTGTGCGGTCACGGGCCCGTTGAACACAAGCCCAAAATTTACAGGCTCATACCCGTCATACTGCATCGGGATATCATAAAGTATCTTTTTAGGGGTCACCAGGCCCCGGTCGACGGCCAGTCCGTATATTACGGGTTTTAAAGCCGAACCGGGGGACCGCAGTATTACCGCCCCGTCTATTTCTCCTGCATGTTCCTTATCTGTAAAATCAGGCGAACCAACGTACCCGGCTACGGCCCTGGTACGGTTGTTCACAGCTATCACGGCGCCGTTGTATACCCCGAACCTTTTCAGTCTTTTTATTGCGTCTCCCAGGCACCGTTCGCAGGCGGACTGGACCTGAGGTTCTATCAGGTAGGCCCTCTTGTATGCCGGCCCCGGCAGTCTGCGGTTTACCAGATGCGGCATTTTGTAGGGATTTATGAACCGGGACACGGACACGGGCGCCTCTTGTGCCTGCAGCTGCGCGCCTCCTGTAAGCCTCATCCTTTTAAATATCCGCTTTATCACCCTATTTCTGGCGGCCGCAGCCTCGATCGGATGCCTGTCCGGCCGCAGAGCCGAGGGTTTTTTGGGCAGGGCTATCAACAGCGCCGCCTCTGCCGGGTTTATTTCCGACGGTGGTTTGTTAAAATAGATATAAGAGGCTGCCGCAATACCTTCTATGTTTCCGCCCATCGGTATGGTGTTTAAATATATCTCCAGTATTTCATTTTTCGAATAGTGAAGTTCGAGCTGGATCGCCCTGAATATTTCCATGAGTTTGGAACCGTAGGTCCTTTTTTTTGGTTCCATAAGTTTTGCCACCTGCATGGTTATGGTGGAACCTCCCGAGAGAATCCTGCCTCCGGATGCGTTCATGACAAAGGCGCGCACGAGCGAGACAGGGTTAAAACCGGGGTTGAAATAGAACGTCCTGTCCTCGTACTCCACGACCCCTTTCTTCACATAACCTGATATTTCGTCCAGCGACGATTTTATCCTGTATTTACCGCTTTTTGACAGGGATATGCGCAAAAGTTCACCGGTTGAAGCTACGGTGTGGACAGTGGAAAAATCCTCTTCTATTTTCTGTAGCGGCAGGGGAAATACGGCCATGAGCACCGCCGTTAAAACCACAGCCGCGGCAATAACTGCCGCGGCTATTTTTGTTTTTTTGCCTGATTTTATCATTTGTCTTTTTTTATCCCGCCATGTGTTTTGTCCCTTTGTTTTTTCCTACCTGCCGGAGGCGAGTGCCGGAGCTACCACAAGATATTTGTCCTCGTACGTTTCCGCGACGAGCTCAGGGTCGTACATCGCCTCTGCATAGACATTCGGGACCGTGAACCTGCCTGGTGTTACCGCGCGTACACTATAGGAAAATGTCTGGCTGCCGGAGAACTGTTTTGTGAACAGTATCATCCTGTCATCGCGGATGTCCTCAAAAGCCGCGTTAAAGTTCGCCTCCGGCGTAAAACTTAATCTGCCCCTGGTCTTTAACCTCGGGTTCTCTATTTCAAACCCCGCGGGCAGCATGTCAACGATTACCACATTGTCCAGTGTCCTGCCGGAAAGCGCCTCGACCGTGACAGAAACTATAACCAGCCGTCCCTGTTTCACGCTTGTGAGGTTGGCTTCGCTGCCATCCTCGTTAAAATACTTCCGGTAAACCTTCATCCCTTTCGATACGGTAGCCTTGTTCTTTTCCGCGGGTACGCCCTCCACATACACATTATAATAGAATCTGTTCTTCCCTTCATTCTCCACAGATATGTCCTTCCATAGCCCTTTCGAATCCTTCATTGTAACGCCGGTAACCCCTGCCTGTTTGGAATAAGCGGCTCCGTTGACACTTATACCTGCGTTTATCACGCCGGATTCGGCTTTTGCCCTGTCGGCCGAGGCCAGGCCCATTAGCGCCCATGCTGTCTCCTGCGTGGACCCAAAAGAACCGTCATCCCTTAGCATTCGCAGCAGCGCGTCCTCGTTCAGGTCTATCCTCGCTGACGGTTTCCCCTCAGCCTGTGATATCGCCTTCAGGTACATACCCAGATTCCTGGCCGGCGAGTTGAACATACCGCCAAGCTCCCTGGCCATGAACTTCGTCTTAAAATCGTCATATATAACCATCTTTGCCGCTTCACGGTTATTATACTGCGAGTACCCCATGGATAGCAGAAATCTGTCCGTTTCAGACAGCCTGCCGGCGAACTCGTTGGCGTACTTATAAAGCAGTCCGCCCTTCAGCATGTCGGTCTTTTGCAGGGAATTCTCCATCATCTTGATCTTTTCGGCGTTATAACCGAGGTTTTTCAGCAGTTCTCCCTGTTTCCTGTCCCTGTTCAGATGTATCGCGTAAAGTTCCTCATAATATGCCATCTTTTCGGTGTCAGGCGTATTGAGGAGCGTTTTCAGATAGAACCTGTACATGGAATCGGATAGTGTATTGCGTTCTGCCACATCGGTCCCGTCCTGCCCGCCGCCGCTTTCGGCATACTCGCCTCTCCCATCGCCTTCCTGATATCCCTGATCCTCCGCGTTCTCATCGCGCCTGTCAAGGCGGCTCTGCTGTACTTCCATGTTGCGATCCTTGGGCGATAGTTTGACCGCGGCCAGAACCCTGTTATAGAGTTCGTCTTCCACGGCATAACCGTGGAGCCTGGCTTCTATGAGGAAGTTCGCCGTGTAAAGCGATATCCACTCCGGTACGATATAACCCGAACCCGGCCAAAATTCTATCCTGCCGTCGGACATAACAAACTGTTTTATCTTTCTTATCGCTTCATTTATAAAATAATCGGTGTTTGAACCGCGTTCCTCCATGATGCGCTGCAACAGCCCGAGGTCCTTATAGTAAAGCAGCGGGAAGGCGGCCGAAACAGTCTGTTCCACACAGCCGTACGGGTAATTAATGAGGTAATCGAACGCCGCGGCATATTCTCCCACCCTGCTGTAGTTCAGGTATACCCCGGCTTTCTTGCCGTATTTTATGTAGTTGGCAGGTATGTTCACCGAAAAGTTCTTTCCGGGTTCGAGGACTCCCCTGTATACCTTTGTCTCCGGCCTCGCCGCCGGCCTGACAGCCAGTTCCCGTTCAACAGACATCTCCTGTCCGTTGCCGGATGCCTTGAAATAAAATTTCGCCGCACCCGCTTCGTTGCCTGCGCGGCACCGCAGCGAAACAACAACCTCTCCTTTTGACGGTATGGCTATTTTTTGCCTGCTATTCTCGATGGAAACCGGGCCCTTCAGGGCCGCTTCAAAATCAAACTCCGCGTCAGCGCCGGTGTTATTATATATCCTGACCGGCAGGAAAAACTCGTCATTTAAAGCCAGGAACCTGGGCAGCGTTGGCGTTATGACTATCGGGTCAACCACGTTGACATACTTATCAGCCGCACCGAACATGTCATTCTTCACACACAGTGCCATAACCCTTGCCTTGCCGTTGAACTTTTCGGTGTCAAACGTATAGTTGATCGTCCCTGTATCGTCAGCATATACCAGGCCCGAAAATTTCGCGAAAGATTCCACGTTCTTTGCCTGAACCGGGTTCAGGTGTTTCTGCATGCCCGCGTAAGAGTCTCCCCCGACCGCCTGCTTTTTTGCCGTTATATCGGTAAGCAGGCTGTTTAACATCGTATAAGAGGTTGTGTCCATGGAGCGTTTCCTGTAAAAGAACTCAAGCGGGTCGGGGGTCTTGAAGCGTATAATCTGCAGTATCCCTTCGTCAACCGCGGCCAGTACAGCAGCCGTTCCCGGTCTCAAGTTGCCTATTGAAACCTTTATTCCGGCATTGGACATCACCTCTTCCGTGCATTCTATCCTGGGTTTCAGGTCCTTTGCCGTCTTGTCTATCTCCAGATTGGCTATCCCGTAGGCGCTAAACGGCATGGACAGGTACTTTTCCGACGGTTTCCTGACAGCGATAGCGTTCACATATATATTGGGCATGTATGATTCGAGCACCGGTATCCGGGCCGTGACCGAACCGTTCGCAACCGGCAGGTAGCGTTCATATACGACCTTGCTGTTTTCAAGCGTGAGGTATACATAACCGTCGAACGGCACATTCATAGTGAGCGTTGCCGTATCACCCGGCATATATTTTTCCCTGTCGAGGGCCATGGTAACCCTGTCGGCCTTGGTCATATCAAATGTCGTGAAACCCGGCCCGGTAACATTGATATCTATCCCGGTCCTCATCCTCTGTTCGTTGCCTATGTAAACTTTGTATTCGCCCTCAACATCCGCGTCAAACGCGAGCGATGCCTTTCCGTCAATATCAATCGTCCTGTATATCAGCACCTCTTCGTACGCCGAGGTGTTGTAGGAGTCTCTGTCCCATACAGAACGCCTGAATATCGAGTAGTAGACCTTCCTTTTTACGATCACTTCGACATCCTTTATCTTTTGCAGCGCATCCGCCCGGTTCACTGCAACTATGTCCAGTTCCACCCTGTCGCCGCGTTTATAGATTTTTCCGGCCTCTTTTAGCTTGACTCCAAGATAGTAGTTGTATATATGCACCGGAACCGAGGCATAGGCGCCTACGGCCCTGCCTCCGTCATCAAAGACCTCGGAATATACATTTGCCACCAGCATCGACGGCGGTTTTGCGGATTTCGGCACGATGACGTTATAGGTCTTTTCTCCGTTATCGTCCAGGTTTCCGTCGCCCAGCCTCTCGGTCTTTGATGAATAATCCCTTTCCGGATCGCTAAAAAAATAATCCTTGTATGTTTTACTCCGGAAGAGATAGCTTGTAAATTCAACCTCGGAGGAAAGCCTGTTGCCTGCGGCCGGAGGCCCGAACATCTGGTT
>JAJFUW010000058.1 GCA_021372235.1 Spirochaetia bacterium | reverse complement strand
CGGTTACTTTTCATGGCTTATAGGTTTCATCAACTACTCCGCGGCCTCAATCCTGTTCGTAATACTCCTCATGACAGCGGGTTCCGCGTGGATATTTTTACAGAACAAAGATGAGATAATGAAATTCCTGAACGAAAAAATCGGCCTTATTATAATCGTAGAACTGTTTTACCTCCTCGTATATCTTTCTTATGCTTACGTAAAAATGTTCCATCCGGACATACTGGGGCAGGAAAAGTTCATGGATTTCGCATTCATGAACGCTATAGGCAAAGCCGACAGGATGCCGCCCTACGACCCGTGGATGGCCGGAAACGGGCTCTATATCAGTTACTACTATTTCGGTTACTTTATGATGTCCATAATACTCAAACTGACCGCTATTCCGAACGGGATGGCATACAACGTGGCGCTGTCATACCTGTACGCTATATCCGCACTCGGTATAGTCGGCCTGCTTTTTAACCTGACAAAGAATTACTGGATTGGTTTTTTGGGGTTCGGGTTCCTGCTGGTTATCGGAAACCTGGACGGTTTGAGGCAGTTGCTGGCCAACGGATTAAATTTTGACGGGTTCAACTGGTGGAATTCCACAAGGATAATGGACTACGAGAACTATGACTACACCATAACGGAGTTCCCGTTTTTCTCCTGGCTTTTGGGGGACATGCATCCGCACCAGATGGCAATACCTTTCGTACTGCTGGCATTGAACCTCGCGCTCTCCCTGATAAAATGGGAGGACAGAAATCTTTTTGAGGTAAAAGCGGAAAAACTTGTTTTCCTGGGATTCACGGGGCTTGTGTTAGGCGGGCTGTGGTTTTTGAACTCGTGGGATTTCCCGACGTACTTCTTTGTGACCGCACTATGTGTGCTGGCTTACAAATACAGCCGCGAGGAAAAAATTGAAACACACTTTAAGGACATGGGGATAGCGCTGGGCATTATATTGGGCGTTGCTATAGTAATGTACCTGCCTTTCACGGCGATATTTAAAAACCAGGTGAAGGGGATAGGGCTCGTCCTGGTCAACACAAAACTGACGGATTATATGCTGATATTCGGGGTCATGCTATTTCCCGTGGTTTCTTTTATCATAGCCAGGATACTGAACTGGGTGGAAGCGGTCAAACAGCAGGGGGGCGGTTCCAGGGCAAAAAAACGTGACCTTTTCTGCCCGCGCTGCGCGACGCAGTTCCGCGAAGGCAAGCTCATATGCGGACAGTGCGGCTACAAAATCAGCGGGGATGAACTTTATCTGGGAGGCATGGACATACCGGTGAAACGTTCGAATGAAACCGCAATTTCGTTTTTTAAGTTTTTCGCCGACCCGGCGGCAAACAAGGATAAAAAAGTATATCTATATGCCGGAATAGCCCTGACGCTGGCGGTTTTGTTACTGGTCTACAAAACCCTCGTTGACAGTGTCAACCCGGGCGTGACAACGGGAGTTTTGACTCTGCTTCTCTCCACGGTTATGCTGCTCGGGATGACAAAAAACGAGTTAAAGGAAAACCAGTATGTGCTGATACTTATTTTTACCGCATTTTTCGCAACGTGGGGCACCGAGATATTCAGGGTGGTAGACGGGTTTGACTCCAATGTCAAACTGCGCAGGATGAACACAGTTTTTAAGTTCTATTACCAGGCGTGGATAATGCTCTCGGTGGCTGCGGCTTACAGTTTCTTCTGGGTCAGGCACTTCTACCTCAAATTCAAACCCATGTGGCTGCGCCTCTCCTGGACCATCCTGTTTATTGCACTTTTCCTCGGAGGCGCGCTTTATACAATAGGCGGAACCATGGTGCGCACCGGCGGATTTACCAATTATATGACCCTTGACGGGGCTGATTTCCTCCGCGGCCATTCATACGACGGCAGGATGTCCGCATACGGCGACTACCAGGCCATAGACTGGATAAAAAAGAACATAAAAGGCAGGCCGGTGATACTCGAGGCCGTGGGCGGCTCATATACAGAATATTGCAGGATAGCGTCCTTTACCGGGTTCCCGACGGTTGTCGGATGGCCGTGGCATGAAACGCAGTGGCGCGGTTCCGGGGATGAGGCGGCAAAACGCGAGAACGACGTGCGCGAGATATACCAGACGACCGACGTGAATAAAGCCATGGAACTCATCAAAAAATATGATGTCAAATATGTGTACATGGGCGCTCTTGAAAAAGACAAGTACGCCGGTTCGCCCGAGGGACTCGCCAAGTTCAACCGGATAGCCGACATTGTATACGCGAATAAAGTTGATACCATAATATACAGGATAAGGGAATAAGGAGGAACCAGATGGCTGAAACATTAAAGTGCCCCAAGTGCGGGGAGGAAAATCCGAAGACTAACAGGTTCTGCGACAGCTGCGGCACCAAACTGGCTGCCGTTGCCGCACAGGCACCTGCGGCCAGGGAAGAGGCGGCAAAGCCGGAAAAAATAAAAAAAACGAGGGCTGTTGCGAAGGCTGTTTATGCTCCGGAAGAGGAAGGGGCGGACACGGATATCCGTTCCGAGGTCGGCGGGCTGGTAATAAACTGGGAAATGCTGGCATGGGCAGGGATAATCATTACCGCAATACTGCTGCGTTTTATTGCCCTGGGCGAAAAGCCGCTGCACCACGATGAGTCCATGCACGCATTCTATTCATGGAAACTTTTCAAAGGTGAGGGGTACACCTACAACCCCATGATGCACGGGCCCGTTCATTATCACGCTAACGCGCTAATATACTTTCTTTTCGGCGCATCTGACTACACGTCCAGGGTGGCGCCGGCCATCTTTGGAATAGCGGGCATACTGTTTATATGGTTCCTGCGACCGTACCTGGGGCCGTTGGGCACGGTACTTACGGCCTTTATAATGGCCATATCCCCGACATTCACGTACCAGGCGAGGTTCATCCGCGAGGATATCTTTATGGCGGTAGAGACACTCATGATATTCATAGGGCTACTGCGGTACTTTGACTCAAAAAAACTGTCGTGGCTGATATTCGCGGCCGTGGGGCTCGCGTTGGCCTGGGCCACAAAAGAGGCAAACTACATAACCCTGTTCATATTCGGGACATTCCTGATTTTCCGATGGCTCTGGGAATACTCGCTCCGCGGTGTGGCCGACAAATTCGACCGTGAGAACAAGGTTTACGGGACCGTAAACTACTGGCTTGGCAGCGGCAAAAAAGATTTCTTATGGGCTTTGGGCGCGTTTGCCCTGGTTTTCTGCTTCCTGTACTACGGCAAGCAGGGAGGAATCGGCAACATCTGGGCCAATCTGAAATACATCTGGGACGGCCTGGTCGGAGGATTGCTGTACTGGCTGGGGCAACACGGCGTGCAACGCGGCAGCCAGCCGGCATATTTTTACATTCTTATGCTTCCATTCTATGAGATGCTTGCGGTCGCTTTCATGCTCGTCGCATCGGTGTATTACCTCGTGAAAGCCGAGAAAAGAACATTTTTCAACGTCTTCTGCATATACTGGTGGATAATGTCCATGATAGTATACTCATGGGCGGGCGAAAAGATGCCATGGCTCGCGATACATCCTCTGCTTCCCATGGTGCTGCTGGCCGGTAGTTTCGCATCGGACGTGTTCAAGATGGGCGGATGGAAGCAGGCCTTTGGCGTGGCGTCTTTTGCAATATTGGCCATGGCATCGCTGCACGGAACAACTTACGTGTGTTTTAACGGCGAGGGCGCGGACCCGAAAGAGTCTCTCGTTTACGTCCAGACTTCGACCGACGTGACCAGGGTTGCCAACAAGATAAAACAGTTCGCCAGGGAAATGAAGGGTGAGAAGTGGGCCAGCCAGGAGTTCAGGGAGTATGACATATACAACCTGGATATAGTGTGCGAGGACTACTGCACATGGCCATTTGCCTGGTACCTGCGTGATTTCAAAAAGATAGCTTATGAACCCAAAAACATACCGGAATCCAGGATAGGCAGCCCGATAATCCTCTCGGGAATAGAAGAGGCGAACGCGGGACATGACCTGCGCGTCAAAGAGATGCTGGACAAGGATTACGTAGCCACGAGGTATAAACTCCGCGAGTGGTGGGCGCCGGACGAGAAAAAATGGTGGGAGCAGATGAAATTTGGTGAAAAGATGGACTGGCTGTGGAAGCGGTTCATGTACCGCGATGTATGGAACGAACTCGGGTCCTACGACATGATAGTTTATGTCAGGCGGGACCTGGAAAAATATTGGCGTTCATGGGAGGGTAAATAATTATGATAGACCTGTCATTGATGTCTAAACAGGAAAAAATAATTATTTTTTCGCTTTTAGGATGCCTGTTCCTGCTCGGGATATTTATGTCGGCCCCGACCAACGTAAAAAAGGAACGTAAGGCTCCGGCCGAACTGCAGAACATACTGACCGACGGCGGGGCACCCGGCACTGAAAAAAGCTATTTCCAGACTCCAAAGGACCTGGCAATCGACAACGACGGCAATGTATATGTTGTTGATTCGCGCAACCACCGTATCCAGAAATTTAACAACGCGGGAGTGTTTATACTCTCGTGGGGCAAGGAAGGAACAGCCCCCGGGGACTTTAAGGAACCGTGCGGGATAGATATAGGCCGGGACGGTACGGTCTATGTGGCCGATACCTGGAACGGCAGGATACAGACGTTCAACTCCGGCGGTTCTTTTGTCGCGTCCCTGGGGCAGGAACTGGGCCTCTGGGGGCCGCGCGATGTGGGCGTAGACAGAGAAGGCAACGTCTACGCGCTTGATACGGGCAACTGTGTCATCTACAAGATGGACAGGGACGGCAGGATGCTCTCCATGTGGGGGAAAAAGGGCGGCGGCAGGAAACCGCTCGAGTTCCAGGAACCTTTTTCTATCAAACAGGGGCCTGACGGCAATATGTATGTACTGGACAGGAAAAATTACAGGATACAGGTTATCACAACCGCAGGAAAATTCGTGCGCGAGTTCCCGGTCAAAGCGTGGTCGGACAAGCAGGTAAACGACAACGGCTGTCTGATGGAACCTTATCTGGACATAGACATGTCGAAAAATACGCTGTACGTCACGGATTCAACAAACCGCAGGGTTTTGAGGTACAGCATGACAGGGACCCTCCAGAAGACCTATACCGAAGACGTGAAAAAAATGAAACTACAGTGTCCCATGGGAGTGGCGGTTTTTATTAACGGGTTGGTACTGGCCACCGATACATCGACAGGTAAGATTGTAACACTGCAGGAATGACAGATCAAATAGCGGAGGATTAAGATGGCAAAAAGAAAACTTAAAAAGTCAAAGGTAAAAGGGAAAAAAGGCAAAAAGAAAAAAGGCGGTATGGGAAGCCTGACTGTCCTGATCATAGCCGTTGCTGTAATCGCGGGCGTTATCCTGTTCTCCAAATTGAAATCGGGTGAACCGCCAAAAATCATCAAGGCCGACAGGCTGGCCGAGTGGGGAAATGCGGGCGACAAAAAAGGGCAGTTAAATTCGCCCAGGGGTATTGCGGTGTCCCCGGACGGTTCGGCTGTTTATGTGGCCATCATGAATAATTCGGCGGTAGGCAAATTCACACCCGAAGGCGAGCTCCTGGCATATTGGGGCGGCAAAGGCGCCGGGCCGGGCGAGTTCAACGAACCATCGGGCATAACCGTTGACAGGGATGGTTTCCTGTACGTGGCCGACGCGTGGAACGGCAGGATACAGAAATTTGACCCGAAAGGCAAATTTGTCATGGAGATTGGCGGCGCAAAAGCGGGCTTTTATTCGCC
>JAJFUW010000005.1 GCA_021372235.1 Spirochaetia bacterium | reverse complement strand
TATAGTACCGCCGCCGTCACTGGCGTCTTCGCTTGCGGTATGGCCTTTGGTTGTAAACGAAGGACAGAACATAACCGTAGTAATGACGGTATCAAATACCAGCATGACTGCACCGGCAACATTTGTTTCGCCGACGCAGCTGTTCAAGAGCGGGACCGGTTATACCACCCCCGCAAATCCGCTGCATTCGCCCGTGTCGGCAACTGTGGCGCCAAATACGGCGCAGGAGTTCACATGGGTGGTCCAGGCTGTTTATCCCGGTGGCGCGGGGGACGTATCATGGGCGGGCTGGGCAACAGGACAGGATATGTACAGCGGCCTGCCGGTCTACTCGGCACCGTCATCCACGGCAATTGTTACCATTGAACAGCCGGCAATACTTTCCAAACCTGATGTTGCCGCGCCGTCTAAGGTATCCGTAGGGCAGCTGTTTACAGTGACAATGACAGTCACAAACTCGGGCGACGGTGATGTGACAGACCTGGTCCCGAACCCGAACCCGATATCGGTCATACCGATAGGCACGGCAGGCGGATCGGCCATACCCGAACCGCTGCCGGGCATAATAAACCCGGTAAGCCTGGCGGGACACTCCAGCGTAACGTTCACGTGGACATACAGCGCCACGTCGGCTGGCACAATCAACGTGTCCGGTAATGTTACAGGCATAGATAATAACTCCGGCAATATAATAAAAGGCGCAACGTCGGGTTATGCCACGGTGATAATACAGAACGCGGCAAAACTGGCGTCCAATATTTATGTCAATCCGCCGCTTGTATACAATGGACAGCTCTTCACGGTTTCGCTTGTCGTGACAAATATAGGCCAGGCGGCCGCACTTGATGTAAGCGCGACAACGATGGCAATCGATATTACCAGCGTGATAGCCGGAACCTCGGCCATGTGCGTCAGCGGGCCGCTGCCGGTGTCAACGACAGTCAACGGAGGAGCGACCGTTATATTCAGGTGGACATATACCGCTTACGGCGAGGGCCTGTTCACGTTCTCTTCGAACGCACTCGGCCTGGAAGGCAACACGGGGGCGGACCTCGCGACAATAGTCACGGGAGCGACGCTGACACTAAACGCGTCGGCGGCCCTCTCTTCGGATATATGGATATCTGATACAGGACTCGCGGTCGGACAGGACCTCACTATCAGGATGACCGTAACCAACACGGGGGTTGGCACAGCGGATGCCACCTATGTTGAACCTATGCCTGCGACGCTTACCAGGATAGGAAGCGCACCATTTACATACATATCCGGGCCCACGGGTGCGGCATCGCCGCTGACCCTTACGGTCGGAAGCTCGGCGACGTTTGAGTGGGTATACAGGGCTTCCGGAACAGGTACGTCGGTTTTCAGCGTTATCACACGCGGTATAGACAATAACAGCGGTAACCTGATATACAGCATGGCGCTAAATACGTTCCCTGTTACAGTGGAGACTATGGCCTCGCTCGCGGGCGCCATAAGCGTATCACAGACAGTCGTCAATGTCGGCCAGGAAATAACAGTCATCATGACAGTGACAAATAACGGTACGGGCGACTCGCTCAACACAAATATAACGTGGGGCGCCACCAGAACAGGGACAGGAGAAGTTGTGGCCATAACACAGCCTTCGGGCCTGCCTGTGACCATGGCCGGCGGGACAGATTCCTCCTTCACATGGACATTCAGTTCCACCGCTCCGGGTATATTCAGCTTCACGGCTGATGCCACGGGCACGGATGAGAACATGATACCCGCCACGCAGGTAACTACAGGCGTACGGGTTTCGAACAATGTGACGGTCAACGCGCCGGCGGAGCTCGTATCCGGAGTTTCGTTGATTCCGGGTACCACGATTTCAGAGACACAGACAGTCACGGTGGTATTGAGCGTTACCAATACCGGCACATCGGCGGCGATGAACGTGGCACCTTACCTGTATACTATGTCCGGCGAAACGCTTGTATCGCTTTTATCCACAACGCCCGCCGCTGTTACCATCACTGGCGGAACAACGGCAAACTTTACGTGGGTATACAACACCCTCGGTCAGGGTATCGTGGTGTTCACGTCGTTTGCGACAGGGGCACTCGACAAGGTCAGCGGTGCACCGGCAACCATAACGGCTGTTTCGGATACTGCGACGCTCACCATTACGGAAAAACTGCCGAGCCTCGTATCGTCGATAGCGGTCACCGCACCCACAGACCCGGCTAACCTCAATCAGTTCATTACAGTTGTAATGACAGTCAGCAACGTCGGAATAGTGGCGGCCATGCCGGTTACTCCGTATATGGATATGGCCGCAGGGCCGCTTAATCCCCCTGCCGCGACCCCGGCACCTGTTGCCTCGATACCCGTTAACGGTACGGCAACTTTCACGTGGATTTATCAGAACAATGGGACAGCGGGTGTGGCGTCCTTCACGGTGCATGCCGAGGGCATGTCGCAGGGCTCGTCCACGATGGTAAACAGCACGGATAACGGTATCTCGACCGGGATCATAACGGTGGCGCCTTCGGGATCGAACCTGACGGGATATGCAAATGCAACAGGCCCGGCTTTACCCGGTTCATGCGGAATAGGCGAGGTAATAACGGTCATATTGACGGTAACCAACATAGGACAGACACAGGCGGACGCTGTTGTGCCAATGCCCGTTACACCCACTCTTACTTCTTCATCCACGGGTACGGTTTCCGTACTTACGGGTCCGGACCCCTTAAGTGTGGCAGCAATTGCTCCGGACGGCTCGGCCACGTTCACATGGACCTTTAGCGCGACAGGCGGCGGCAATGTGGAATTCCTGGCAGGAGCTGAATGGAACGACGTCGGTGTCGGCGGTCCGTATGCGATGTACGTGACATCAACAGCCGTCAATATAGCCAACGGCGTCACACAGGCGACGACACAGAACTATATGCGCCTCTCGGCCAACAGTTTCAATCCGCTAACCGGCGGCAGTGTTGATATAATATTCAGCGTGGCTGTATCGGGCGATGCGGCCATAATGGTGTTCAACGTGGCAGGGCAGAGGGTCAGGACCATGACGTACACGGGGCTGGTGACCAACATACTGTATACACAGCAGGCATCGTGGGACGGCAGGGCGGACGACGGACAGACGGTCACAAACGGCCTGTACTACATTAAATTAAGATCAGGTTCATACGAGACCGTAAAAACGGTCGCGGTAATGAAGAAATAGGGAGCTAACATATGAAATTTTTTGCGAAAACAGCCGTTACAGCAGTATGCCTGATATGCCTGTCCGGAGCGATATATGCGTCCGGAGGGAGCACATCCGCGGCCGATTTCATGAAAATCAGCATGGGAGCGAGGCCTGCTGCCATGGGATCGGCTTTTACAGCCGTGGCTGATGACGCTAACGCCCCTTATTGGAACCCGGCGGGAATAACGGCCCTTGACAGATGGGCCATTTCCCTGATGGGATTAATGTGGTACCAGAGCCAGTCATACGGGTATTTATCCGCTGTTATGCCGATAGATTCCTCATTAAACGCGGGATTGTCGGTCAATTATTTCAACGCGCCTTCTTTCGATTCAACGGACGGTTACGAAGCCGCGCTTCCGGCATCGTACAACCTGGCGGTAACGGCCACAATAGCAAAAAATTTTGGTAATTTTTATACGAGGGATTTCACCATAGGCAATATATCGCTTGGCGCAAACCTGAAAATTATCAGTTTGAATTACGGCGGGATAAATTATGGCACGACGGCCTACACGGACCTCGGACTGATGGCGAATATAACCGACGATTTAAAGTTCGGGATTACACTCAAGGATATGGGCCCGGCATTGAACGCCGACCCGTCACCGTTCTCCATAAAAATGGGGCTGTCCTACAACCTGAAATTGAGCAGTGATATCGGCGTTATTTTCGCCGCGGATGCTGCAAAACCGGTCAATGTCACCAATACGGACTATAACACCTGGCTGATCAACCCCGGGGCTGAATTCAGGCTGTTCAACTATTTTTATATGCGCGGCGGATATATGTTCGGGGAAGAATGTTTTTCATATACGGCTGGCGCCGGCTTTGCCTGGCCCGGCATCGGGTCCATAGATTATGCCTATATTCCTCACCAGGAACTCGGGGCAACCCACAGGATATCCTTATCAGTTAATTTTGGCTCCATCGTACCGAGGCCCGTTATCGGAGCACCGCAACAGCCGCGGAAAGTCACGGCAATATCCGGCGACAGGGTTGTGACGGTCGGATGGGACCCCAATCCGGAAGCTAACATCATAGGCTATAATATTTATTACAAGGAAAAAGGCACGGCCAAATTTGACAGGTTGAACAAGGAGCCGATGATGGAAGAGGCTAAATTCAAGGCAGTGCTGACGAACGACGTGACCTATATATTCGTTGTAACTGCAATCAACAACAGGAATATCGAGTCCATTTATTCGTCGCCTGTTGAAGCCACGCCGAAAAAGTATGAGGCAAAAAGACCCGCAAAACTTACCGGCATCAATGTCAAAACCGATGAGAAAGGCCTTGTAGTGACCTGGAATGAGTCGCAGGAGGACTTTGTTGCGGGTTACAATCTTTACTACAAAAAATCAACCGATGCAAAATTTAAACGCCTGAACCAGAGGCTTTTGCGCGAATCCAGGGCGACACTCGCAGGCTTAACGCCCGGCGTGCGCTACTATTTCATGGCAACATCGGTTTCCAAAGACGGAGTCGAGTCGGATTACAGCGAGATTACATCCGAAGAGATTAAGGCAGGAGAATACTACTGATCTGCAGCCCGGAGTTTATATACATCTTATAAATCGGCGGGTGACTGTGCCCTTTGTTTAAATTATATATGGAGAAGGCAAAATATGCACAGGATAATGGATGAAAATGACGAATCGAGCGTAAGGAACAGCATCCGGGAAGACATAAAACTCCGCTGGATTGTTATTGCCTTATGCCTTCCGATATTCATTTTTTATTATTTTGTCGCAAACAAACACTTCAATTTCATCATACCGGCAGGAATCGCTCTGATGGCAGCGGTACTCAATATAGCGTACAAATATATAACGGACAGGTCGCCTGAATATTACAAAGAAATATTCGTCGCGATGGCTTTTTTCGATATCGTACTCTTATCCGTGGCCGTGGCTTTTACCGGCGGGATATACAGCCCGCTTTATTTGGTATATTTTTTTATGCTGCTTGACGGGTGCTTTGATTACTGGACGGAACACAGGTTTTTCTATTTTCTCGGGATGAATTTCGCGGGGTTTACGGCGGTCTATATCGTCCAGGCAAAAGGCATTTTTGTGCCCCGGGAATTCATTGACTTCTGTATCAGGTTCCTTTTTCTCGGAGCCGCGGGTTTCCTCCTGAACGGGATAGCCATGGATATAATACGGTACCAGGAGACCGACAAAAAAGATGAGGCTGAAAAGGAAAAACTCTATGAAGGACTAAAAAAATCAAATTTAAGGCTCGAAGATAACGTCAGGAAAGCCATGGAGAACCTGGAAAAAACCAACCTGATGCTTGTAAAAAAGAACATATCTCTGCTGGCAGCCCACGAGATATACAAAACCGCAAATGAAGCGGATGAAAAGACAAAACTCCTGGAGATGATACTCGGGATAATAGTCCCCCTGATGAAAGGACACGGGGGAATTATATTTTCGGCAAACGACGTAAAGACCAGGTTGATGATAGAGTCGGTTAAAAGGCTTGATTGGTCACAGGAACTGCCTGTCGGCCAGGAACTGGAGATAACGCCCGAATCGGAGCTCTATGGTTCCCTGATACGCAGGCAGGCGCTACTGTTTGAGAATATTGACGAGATGAAGGATGATTTTATGCGAAATGTCGTGCGTAAAGGTTCCTGCATTGTGGCGCCACTGATAGCGAGGGGCGAAGCCCTCGGAGCCATCGTGATATTTAACAAAAACCAGTTCATATACAATAAAACCGATGCGGAACTCATGGAATTGCTCGGAGAACAGATAGGGACACTCCTGTATACCAGGTCGTTGTTCGATGAACTGAAAGTAAAGGCCGTGGGGCTTGAAAAATTGGTCAAAATACTGATTGATATCGAGTCGTCGCTTGATATAGATGAGATTATCAGCACGGCCCTCGTGGATTCAATCAAAAAGCTTTTCAATTTTTCGACAGGCGTCATATCAATGCTTGACGACTCGAACAATCTCAGGATCAGGGCCCAGTATGGACACAAAGGCAGGCTGCTTGACATGAATGTGCCGTCATCATCCATCACGGGTTGGGTCTTTAAGAACAACAAATCCCTCATCCTGAAGAATCCTTCCATGCTCAAGTTTTATAATGAAGAGATCGACGGGTTGTGCTTCAAGGACGAATCAATCATTTCACCAATAACTTCCAAGGGAAAAGTAATAGGTACGATGTCGCTGAGCAGGCCCATGGGTTATACACGCGAGGATCTCTATCTGTTGACGATACTGGCAACACACGTTGGTTCCACGATAGAAATGGCACTTCTTTACGATGATGTCAAACGTGATTATATAAACACGGTCTACGCCCTTGCCGCGGCTGTTGACGCCAAGGACCATTATACCCACGGCCATTCCACCACGGTGATGAAATATTCCATGAAAATAGCGGAAGCTCTCGGCATGTCGCCTGACGATGTCGAGACAATTAAATTCGCCGGACTGCTCCATGACATCGGTAAGATAGGCATATCCGAGAACATAATAAACAAACCGGGCAAACTCACCAACGAAGAGTATACGATCATCAAAATGCACCCCCAGCTCGGTGCAAATATCATCTCAAAGATAGATTCGCTGAAAAAACTTGTGCCTCTGGTCCTCTCACATCACGAATGGTATAACGGATCCGGATATCCGCTCGGTCTGCGCGGCGATGAAATCATGATGGGCGCCCGCATCATATCCGTGGCAGACGCCTATTCCACCATGACGTCAAAGAGACCCTATCGTGACGAGCGTTCCCAGGATTACGCCATTAAGGAATTGACAAAATTTACCGGGGTACAGTTTGACCCCAAAGTGATAGCAGCCTTTACGAAGGTGTTAAAGGAAGAGGAAGAGATGGAAAAGATGGAGAAAGATGAACGTGAAAGTGCTGAAAAGACGGGGACAAATCCGGCCGCGGAACCGGAAAAGGCGGACAACGAGACCCCGGGAAAAGCAAAAAAAGGAGTCCGCGCGAGGATTGAAGGCGATTTAAAGTATGACAAACCGCAGGACAAAGACGGGGAAATGTATTCATAGGCAGGAACGGCCGGGTATTTGAGAACGGCACGTTCCTGTTATTATTTTACAAGGGGAATAGATGGACGATAACGGACAGCAGCAGGACCTGGAAAAAATTTATAAAGCGGTAGCGTCTGACCTGCTAAAGGGTATGGCGCCTGATAAAGCGGCGGCAAAACTGGTCAGACAGGGATGCCCGCAGGAGTTTGCCAATCAATTTTTGGACAAAGTCGTATCCGACATAAAAGAATTTGACAAAACACCTCAATTTGTAAAATATCTGATTAATCTGAGCCTCGAACGGATGGCATACGGCGGTATGTGGATCGGTATCGCTGTCATACTGAAAATCATGGAGATGAACACATGGAAGGGGAGTTTTGTTTTTAATGCGCTTGCACTGATTCTAATCGTGGCAGGGGTGTTTCAATTGGCCTGCGGTATTACCGGTTATCTGGGAACGGTATTGAGCAAAGGCCGCGGTGAAAGGATTGAACAGGTATATAATAACCGTATTGTTACAAATCCGGTTTACAGGTTCCTCCTGAACGCGTCGATAATATGTGCCGCGTTTTTTGTTTTTGCCGCCCTGATTTCTCCGTTTATTTCCGCCATCGGGCTCAGCGTCTCTTCCTGGCTTTTGAAATATGGCGTTACGGGAGGGATTGCTCTGGCTGTAGTAACATGGATTGGGGGATTCGTTGCCGCCGCATGGGTAAGGGTGGCTTTTATCTTAAAACTCCATTCCAAAAACAAGCCGGTAATTTAATCCAAAGAACCACCCCCAATACAGTAATAACCTTTTAAATACAAAGAAAAGAACACAAATCATTAAATTATGAATTAACGGCAGCGATAACACGGTATAACAGCGGTTTTGTGTTCCCTTTTTGTTTACAACCACCCTTAAGTGTGATAATATTTTAAATTACCATATAACATCAGGAGGAAATACTATGGTCTTAAAACTTGGTCTGCCAAAGGGAAGCCTTCAGGAATCCACGTTCAACATATTCAAGAAAGCCGGTTTCAATATTACCGGCTCGTCACGTTCGTATTACCCCTCTGTAGACGACCCCGAGCTGTCGGTCACGCTGGTCCGTGCGCAGGAAATGGCGCGTTACGTGGCCGAAGGCATATTTGACGCGGGATTGACAGGGTTTGACTGGATGACGGACAGTGGTGAAAAAGTGACCGTAGTGGACAAACTTGTGTATGGCAAGGTGGGGCTGCGGCCGGTCCGCTGGGTACTGGCGGTTCCCGAAGACTCAAATATAAAGACAGTCAAAGACCTGCAGGGCAAGAGAATTTCTACGGAATTGGTCAATACCACGAAAAATTATCTGAAAAAACACGGAGTAACCGCCGATGTGGAATTTTCATGGGGCGCGACGGAAGCAAAACCGCCGTATCTTGCCGATGCCATAGTCGAGCTGACGGAAACCGGGTCGTCGTTAAAGGCAAACAAACTGCGTATCGTCGAGACGCTGCTGGAATCCACAACGGTCATGATTGCCAACGATAAGGCGCTAAAGGATAAATGGAAGGCGCAGAAACTCAACAATGTAATGCTCCTGTTGAAAGGCGCTTTAAACGCCGAGGAAAAAGTGGGCCTGAAGCTTAATGTTGAAAAGAAAAACATTAACGCTGTTATGAAAATCCTGCCGGCGCTGAAAAGGCCCACGGTATCATACCTGTTGGGCGAAAAGGACAGATGGATGGCCATAGAGGTGATTATAGATGAAAAGACCGTTCGCGAACTTGTGCCACGGCTAAAAGCAAAAGGCGCGAAGGACATCATTGAATATCCCCTGAATAAAGTAATTTACTAAGATTGTCCGGATGAAAAAATCAACCGTCCTGTTTTTAATAGTGCTTCTGGCACTGCCTTACCATGTGCTGGCACAGGACGAGTCTGACATGTGGACCATGACTGATGACCTGTCATTTTACTCTTCTGTCACGGCTTCGTCCCAATACAGGAACACGCCGGAATTTAAACCGCTGATCTATGACACCAACGATCTCTTTCAGGATATAAAAGTTACGGCGATTGAATCGGTACCGTTTGGATTTCTTCTGACGTTCATAGGGTTGTGGGCGTACCGGGCCATGGAGTACTCGACTTTATCCCCGGAACTGGGGACACTGGAGGAAAACAAGCAGTTGTATTTCATCTCGATCGGGACCTTTGCCGCGCTGAACGTGATTGTAAATGCCATTTGGTTCTACGATTATTCAAAAGACAATAAAGAAGACGGGACTAAAAAGGAGGATACCGGTGAAAAAATCACGGATAATCCTCAATTATAACAACGGATACAGCCGTGTCAACCGACAGCCTGTACTGAAATCCGGTATATATGACGGCGGCCCTGTATTTAATATCGCAAGCCGGGTTTAAAAGTAACATAACGGTCATGATGCCATACGCCGGCGATTTAAGCGGCATACCCCGGTGGTTTGCCACGCTATGGGCGGGTTCGCTCGCAAAAAAGTTCTCTATATTCGGCAGGATATTAAATACGGACCTGAAACCGGTTGAGAGCGCGGGCTTCAGGAACCGGTATTCACAGAACCGGCTCTATATGGAAGGACCTTATGTTAAGGCGATAACATTCATACGTACAGAGGATTTCAGGCAGGAGACGCAGATAACATCAGGTTTCAACGATGACGAGCCGGTCTTATATTTTCCGGGGAAACCGATATCGGGGTGGGTTAAACGCACAGCAGGGGGACTGCGAGATAGTACCGGCGGCAAACAGGAGCGCCGGCATGACTATCACACTTCCGTGGATATAGGAATTTACTTTGGAAAAGTCGGTTTATCTGTTAGAAACAGAGACGGCTTTTTTGGCTGAATTATATGACGTCAATGCTTTTGACCGGACGGGCGTCGTGCCTGCCGAATCGGCATCGTGCGTCAACTCCGGCAGGAGAAAACGCAGCGGCCGGTTGAAAAAAGCCCATACAGGCAAAGATTTGATGAAAAACGTGACATAAAAAAGTATCGGAGGGTAATAATGGCGGACGTAAAACCTTTCAAAGCTTTGATGTTCAACCAGTCGCTTGTAGACCTGCGCGAAGTGGTCATGCCGCCTTATGATATCATCAAGGACAATGATGTGGAAAAGTTCTATAAAAAATCTGATTATAATATAATCAGGATAGACAGGGGCCTTGACATGGAAGGGGACGGGCCGGATAACAACAAATACACCCGCGCGAAAGCGTGCATGGACGAATGGATAATTGACGGGGTGCTAAAACAGGATGACAGAGAGGCGTTATATATATATACGCAGGAATACAAAATGCCGGGCGGGAAAAAGGGCGAGATGCTCAGCTTTTTTGCCGCGGTCAAGATAGAGGAATTTGATAAAAAAATTGTACTGCCGCATGAGCGCACGCATCCCGGGCCCAAACAGGACAGGCTGGAGCTGATGCGCGCCACACGCTCAAATACCAGCCCGATATTGTCCCTTTATTTTGACAGAGAAAAGAGGGTCCACGCGTTGCTGAAAACCGCCATGAAAAAGTCAAACCCTTTTATCAATATCAGGGATGAGAAAAAACTTGCGTTCCGTATGTGGCGCGTCGATGACGCTGCAACAATAAAAAAAGCAGTAAAATTGCTCGGCAAAAAGCAACTCTTCATTGCGGACGGGCATCACAGGTATGAAACGGCCCTTAATTTCAGGAATGAAATGAGGGAAAAGACAGGGGCCAAAGAAACGCCCTATGACCGTATACTCATGTGCCTGATATCAATGGAAAATTCGGGAGTTACTATCCTGCCGACGCACAGGATGTTCAGGGCTTTCAAACCGTTTGACCCGGAGTGTGATATGTTAAAAAGGTTCTTTAAAATGAAAGAGATGAAAAATCCAGCCGGGATAAAAAAAGCCATGACCGCAAAGGGCAAAAGAAAGTCCATCGGCATGTTGTATAAGGGCAAAGCATGGCTGCTGATACTGAAGGAAGACGAATACCGAAAGATCATCCCAAAAGGGCAACACGTTATGGATTACTATTTCCTGAGCGTGACAATACTGCATTACCTCATATTTGAAAAGATACTGGGCATTACGGACAGGGATATCATAAGCGGCATCTCCTACACGCAGGATATAAATGAAGCCGTAAATTCGGTCATCAAAGGCGGTTACGAGGCCGCATTTTTGACCAGACCGGCAACAATGGACGAGATCAAAGTCATATCTTTAAAAAACGAAGTCATGCCGCAAAAATCCACATATTTTCTGCCAAAACTTGTTACAGGATTCCTGATAAACAAGATGGGGTAATGCATATAAAAAACTATGGTGAAACATGGATCTTTTTGACAGCGAAGAACCGGTAAAAAACAGCGAAAAACAGCCGCTCGCATACCGCATGAGGCCCAGAAATCTGGATGAGTTCATGGGACAGGAACAGGCGGTCGGTGAAAAGGGCTTTTTGAGGCAGATGCTGGCGCAGGGCAAGATACCGTCCCTTATATTTTGGGGGCCTCCCGGTACGGGTAAGACCACGCTTGCAATGATAATCGCGAACCATATAAAAGCTGATTTTGTGGTGCTTTCCGCCGTATCAAGCGGGGTAAAAGAGATAAAAGCTGTCGTTGACCGTGCAAAACTTGCCCTGCGTTCCGGCAGAAAAACAATACTTTTCGTCGATGAAATACACCGATTTAATAAATCCCAGCAGGATGCGTTTTTGCCATTTGTCGAGGACGGCACGCTGGTACTCATCGGGGCCACCACAGAGAACCCTTCTTTTGAACTCAATTCAGCCCTGCTGTCGCGGGCACGGGTAGTGGTGCTCAAACCCCTCGAACTGACGGACCTGAAAAAGATAATAGCCGCAGCTCTTACGGATGCCGAGCGCGGCCTGGGCTCCAGGAAAATAACCATAACGGACGAGGCTGTTGCCATGCTCGACTCCGTCTCAAATGGCGACGCCAGGATCGTGCTGAATATAATAGAAATGATAGACGTTTTAAAACAGGACGAGGTTTACGAAATAGGGGCCGAGGATATAAAACAGGCCGCAAGCAAAAAGACATTCCTGTATGACAGGGCGGGCGAGGAGCATTATAACCTCATATCCGCACTGCATAAATCCCTGCGCGATTCCGACCCGGACGCGGCACTCTACTGGGCCGTGCGTATGATGGAAGCGGGGGAGGACCCGTTGTATGTTGCCCGGAGGATAATCCGTTTTGCAAGCGAGGACATAGGCAACGCGGACCCTATGGCGCTTCTGGTCGCGAACGCGGCCAGGGATTCCTATGATTTTCTGGGGTCACCCGAGGGAGAACTGGCAATCGCGCAGGCGGTGATATACCTGGCCTGCGCCCCAAAATCAAACGCGGCCTACACCGCGTACAGCGCGGTAAAAGCGGATGTGCATGAGACAAAGGACGAGCCTGTACCCATGAACATCCGTAATGCCCCGACAAAACTGATGAAAGGCCTCGGTTACGGGCAGGGCTACAAATATGCCCATGATTACGAAGGAAATTATGTTGACCAGCAGCATTTACCTGATAAAATAAAGGACAGGAAGTACTATTACCCTACATCTAACGGCCTTGAAAAAACCATCAAGGAGCGATTGGAACAATGGAAAAAAAAGCCATCTGCCTGATTGCACTGTTGTTACTCACGGTTCCGTCTTACTGCGATGATAACACAGTGGACGGAAACGGGCTAACTGCGACAGCATCGATGGATCCGTTTAAAGATGTCCTGAACCTGAAGGTCAAGGAACTGAACCTCAGCATAACCCCCGAGTTCAAGATAGTACTGCCTGACGCTAGCGTCTACGTGGGCCTGAAACAGAAACTCGGAGACACACAACTGGAAGGGGCAACCGAGTACAATTACATCAGTAACAAGATAAAATACATGATAATGTACGGGTTGGAATTGTATCTGCCGGTATCGGTACGTCTCTATGACAACATAGCCTTTCAGCAGGTATACGCGGAGAAACGTTACATTGAGCGGTCCAAGGGCCTCGGCATATCCGTGGATTCGCCGAAGATTTTTGACATATTTGCCGTGCGCGAGGAATTTAAGAACGAGGACATATATTACGCCGAATTGAACAATGCTTACGTGCCCAGTCAGGGAATTGTTACAAGTTTGAACACGAAATTTGAAATCGGGATAAAAGAAACGTACGGGATTGACGGGGCGGAGAAAAAATATGATCGGCTGAATATCAAGTTTGATTTTGAAAAGGCAATACCGCACGCCTACTCCGCGACGAATTACCTTTTTGTGACCGGGAATTTATTAGGAAACAGGAAGTTTAGCGCTACGGACAACCTCGAGTTCAGGGTTGAGACAGGGTACCTTCTCGAGGCACAAAACGTCCCGCTTACGAAAATGTACAAGATAGGAGGTTTTGACAGGCTCATCGGGTGGGGGATTGACGAGTTTCAGGGTTACTACAAATTGTTTGGCAGGATTCGTTATGACTTTTCGCTGGCGGAATCCATTAACCGGGAAATCTGGTGGATGCGCCTTGACGCGGTTAAACCGTTTTTTATGGCGGACGCGGGAAAAGTTGGTAATGTCCATGAGGTACAATGTACCGGCAACTATAAGTTCGGCATAGGAGCCGGGGCAATATTGCAGTTCACATACAGAAAAAGGGCGCCCATAAAGGTGGCCCTGGGCATAGGCCAGCCACTTTATAGCGGCAGGCCCCCCGTGTTTTACTTTATCTACGAGATGCTGTAGGTACGGCAGTAATCGGTTCTGTATGTCACGGGACGGACTGCCAAATATAGGTTTTAAAGTGTTGAATATTACCACTTGTTTTGATATATTGATTAAGGTTTTTAAGCCAAATTATTGAAGGAGAACGGAATAGATGAGTTTACTTCTGGCGGGATATACTTTCAGCGGGCCTGTGAGCCTCGTAGATTATAAACAACAGGATGAACTGGACGGATTATTTGGGGCTTTTTACCTGAAGCATCCGGATAAAAAGGTGGCGGATTACGGGCTTTTGTACATAGGCGATACAGAAGAAATCAAGCAGGAAGGGTTTCCCGAAAAACACAAAAAGTACCAGATGTGGGTGGAAAAGGCAAAAGGAGTGGAAAATATATACATAGGTTTCTGCCCCACTCCCGGATTAATGCCCAAAAAGAAAGAACTTATTAAGAGACACCTGATATACAAATACAACCCGATGTGCAATAAATAGTAAACGGCCCAAAAGCGTTTTTTATCAGTCCCCTCTACAAAAGGCAACAATACACCGGCCCCAAACGTCTAATTTCCGGACATTCCAAATGGCTTATTGCAGGTTTATCGCAGGTATTTCTTGCCATAATTTGGGCTATATGATAAAGTATATTTTATCACATCTCTTGAAAGGAGAAAAGATGAAAAAATTTGTATTGGCTATGATGGTAATGGCATTGGCACTGTCTTTTTACGCCTGCGCAAAGGACAGCGGTGCGGAAGCGGCCAGCGTGAACGGCAAGAAAATATCGACAGCGGACCTGGATGACGAGATAGAGTCACTGCCGGCGCAGTATAAGATGTTCGGGCAGTCGCCTGAAATGAAACGCAAGATACTGGATAACCTTGTAATAACCGAGGTGCTCATGCAGCAGGCTGAAAAAGAGGGAGTGCTCGCCAAAGCCGACGTCCAGGCAAAGATAAAAGAGTACGAGGCATCAATAAAGGCGGACATCGAGACACAGATATTTAACCTCAAAAAACAGAAGGAAAAGGCATCGAGCATAGCCAAAAGGGAGACGGTCATAAAGGCAATGCTCGAAGGCAGGGATTTTAAGGATATCACGATAAGCGATGCGGAGATAAAGGCCGCGTATGTGCAATATGTGACTTCCATGAAAAAACAGGATCCAAACGCGACGGTCGAACCCATGGAGAAACTAAAGGAAGAGATCAGGCTATCGCTCGCAAGGCAGAAATGGCTCGACGATATAAAAGCAAAAGCTGATATAAAACTCAACGAAGCGGTACTCGGCGCGCAGGCGCCGGCCGTTCCCGGGACAAACCCTGTCGAGATAGTGGAGCAGGGCAAATAACCGGATGGAAAGATTTTTTCCGGCCGTGCTGCTGGCCGTATTTATATGCGCGGCCTGCGGCGGGCCGGGCGCGGAGGAGACTCTTGCCGTTATCAACGGTAACCCGGTAACGAGGCAGCAGTTCAACCTCAAAGCCAAACTGTACGGGCTGACGGTAAACACGCCCGGCGAAGAGGAACAGTTTCTGAACCTGCTTATCAACGATATGCTTGTGCTTGAACAGGCTAAAAAAATGAATATAAGGCTTTCCGGCGAGCAGATGCGGGCAGAGATGGAAAATTTCGCGCCTGATTACGACACCAAAGAGACCAAAAAGGCCTTGAAAGATGCGGGCATCAGGTATGGCGAATGGAAAAAAGACCTGAAGGAAAAGATAATCCGGAAAAAGGTCATCGAGACCGCGATGAGCGGCAAGATAAATATCCGGCCCGATGAAGTGCGTGATTTTTACTGGACCAACATACTGGAGTTCAGGACTATCAAAAGGGCCAGGGCGAGACAGATAGTCCTGAACACCGAGGAAAAGGCAAAGGAGGTCCAGCAGGAACTCATGCGGGGGGGCGATTTTGCCGCACTGGCGGAAAAATACTCGGTAACATCCGAGGCCAAACTGGGCGGAGACCTGGGTTATTTCGGCGAAAAAGAAATGCCGGTTTTTATCACTTCGGTTGTTTTTTCCATGAAAAAAGGGGAGATAAGCCCGGTTGTCAGGTCCCCATACGGATGGCATATATTGAAGTGTGAGGACATACAGGAAGCCGACACCCCGAAATTCGAACAGGTCAGACAGGAAGCGTACGACAGGTATTACGAACAGAAAAAAGAGGAATATTTTAACGCCTGGATGGAAGAACTCCGCGAGGCCGCCCGGATAGAGATCAAAGGCATCAAAACGGAAAAGAAAAAAACGGAGGTTGGAAAATGAAAAAGCTCATAATTACCGCGGCGCTCATGGCGCTCGCAATGTCGGCGTTTGCCGTGTCTTCGGACAGGATACTGGTAAAAGTCAACAACGAGGTCATACTGGAGAGCGAAGTTAACGAGAACGTGGAGGCTGCTGTAGCCGCATCTCAATCAGCCGGGAAACCGGCAGACCGGAAAGAACTGCGCGCGAAGATTCTCGATACGATGATAGAGCAGAGGCTCATAATAACCGTCGCAAAGGACGAACAGGTGGCGGTATCCGAAGAGGCCGTAGCTGACAAGGTAAACGAGTTTGTGGACTCGGTCAGGAGCAGGTTCCCTGACGAAGCCGCATTTGAGGAAGCACTTGTCAATGAAGGAGTCTCATATACGGATTTCAGGATAAAGATCGAACAGCAGGTGAGAGACTCGCTTATTTTCTCGAAGGTAAAACAGAAAAAACAGCAGGATTTCATAAGTAAGGCGGCGGTGGGGGACAACGAGATAAACGCCTATTTTGAAAAAAATATTGCGGATTTCAAGGTGAACGACGTTATGAACATATCGCTTGTATACATAAATTCATCGGAACTGGGCCAGCCGGCTGATAAATACTCGTCGGAGATAGCCTCCAGGATGAAAGCCGAAGGGTTCGAGAAAGTGGCCGCGGAAATAACGGGTAAAAAAGGCATAAGCGTCGCGGAACTCGGGGATACAAACACTGCGGACATGGATAAGAATGTGAGGGAAGCCATCGGGACCCCGAAAAAGGGTAAAATAGCGGGGCCTATCGCCGTTTCGGGCGGCTACCAGATAATCAAGGTCATTGATTTCAAAAAAGGCGATGCTCCTAAACTCGAGGATGTCAAGGAAAAGGTCCGCGTTAAGGTCATAGAACAGAAAGTTGACAGGATGTGGACCGAATGGATGGGCAAGGTAAAGGAAGACGCTTTCATAAAATATATGTAACGCAGCTGAAATTTGAAAATTGAGGGCAACGCAAATTTCGATATCGGGAGGCTTTTATGATTCGCGCTGGTATTATAGGCGGTTCGGGGCTGACCGGCCGCGAACTTATCAAAATACTCCTGCGTCACAGCCAGGCGACGGTCTCTTATGTTACCTCGCGCCAGTACGCGGGGAAAAGTGTAGCCGAGGTTTTCCCGGAATTTGCTTCGGTTACAGACACGGAATTCATTGACGCTGCTGATAAACGCGTCCTGGACAAATCCGTAGTGGACGTTATTTTCGTATGTCTGCCGCATACCGAGGCAATGCACTTTGTCGGCAAGGCATACCAAAAGGGCATACGCGTCGTTGACCTTTCCGCGGATTTCCGCATAAAAGACGTCAAGTTATACGAGAAAGTATACAAAGAAAAACACAAATATCCGGAACTCCTGAAGAGAGCGGTTTACGGCCTGCCGGAGCTGTTCCGCACAGAGATAAGCCGCGCCTGCATCGTTGCAAACCCCGGATGTTACGCAACGTGTACCATTCTCGGGGCTGCGCCGGCACTCGCAGGTTTACAGGTGGAGAGCATAATATCGGACGCGAAATCCGGCATTTCCGGCGCCGGCATCAAACCGACACCCTCATCCATGTATATAAGCGTCAACGAAAATGAGACGCCGTACAATGTGGGCAAAAAACACCGCCACCAGCCAGAAATAGTGGAAGCGCTTTACCGTGGTACCGGGAAGAGAACGGACCTGATATTCACGCCGCAGCTTGTACCCATGGACCGAGGTATGCTTGCGACAATATATATCCGGCTGAAAAAAGCGGTGGACCTTGAGAAGGTAAAAAAAGTGTACCGCGAGCGCTACACGGCTGAGCCGTTTGTGCGCCTGACGGAGAACATATCTGTGCATAACGTGCAGAACAACAATTTTTGCGACATAAAGGTGGAGGATTCGGGGGACAAAAAAACACTGCTTGTCGTATCGGCAATAGACAACCTGCTAAAGGGCGCGTCGGGCCAGGCAGTGCAGAACATGAACATAATGTTCGGCGTAGACGAAAAGGACGGCCTGCTGTGAGGCGCGCGTATGTGTTGCCCCGGGGCTTTTCTTCCGCAGGGATACATGCGGGTATAAAAAAATCGGGCAAACCTGACGCAGGCCTCATAGTGTCGGATACGTCGTGTACGGCAACTGCATTTTTCACAAAAAACCGTTTAAAATCGGCGCACATTGTATATGATAAAAAAGTGATGGACAACCCCGTGCGGGCGGTGTTCTGCAACGCGGGCAGCGCGAACTGCATGACCGGCGAACAGGGCATGGAAGACCTGCTGGCGATACTGGTGGATCTTGGCAACCTGCTGTATGTGAAACCGGAGCGGATACTGGCGGCAGCGACCGGCAAGATAGGCAAACGCATACCTGTCGACACGGTGTTAAAACACCTGCCGAAACTCACGGCCAGCGTCACGCACACGGACAAAACATTCCCCAAAGCCATCATAACCACGGACCTGGTGCAGAAATTCGCCACGGCAGCTTTTACCGCGGGCGGCAAGAAGTGCACCATAACGGCCGCGGGAAAAGGGTCCGGCATGATATCGCCAAATATGGCGACGATGCTGGTATTCTGCATGACAGACTGCGCCATTGACAAAAAACTCATGCGCGAGGCCGCGTACGAAGCGGTGCGGATGTCATTTAACAGGATAACGGTTGACGGCGATATGTCGCCCAACGACACGGTCATGGTACTATCCAACGGAGCGGCGGGGAACAAAAAGATTGCAAAAAAAGGGGCGGAATACAACAGGTTCAGGGATGCCATAAAAAGCGTATTCTACGCCATTGCCGATGATATGGTCATGGACGGCGAAGGCGCCACAAAGTTTATAAAACTTAACATTTCAGGGGCCGCGGACAAGAAAATGGCGGAACGCGTCGCCCGGCAGATAGCCAACTCGGCCCTCGTAAAAACAATGTTTTTTGGCGGTTCGGTAAACCCGGGCCGTATTATCAGCGCGGCAGGGCAGACCTTTGAAAAATTTGACACGGAAAAACTTACGCTAAAAATAAACGGCAGATTAATAGCATCCGGCGGGGTGATGGTCCACAAAAATACCGCGGCGGTGGCAAAAGAACTTAAAAAGCGCCGTCTGGAAGTCGATCTGGACCTCAAAGCGGGCAGGGAATCCTGCTACCTTCTCACAAACGACTTTTCATATGATTACGTCAAGATAAACGCGGACTACAGCTGACGATAAAAGCGGGATATTACCGCGCAGGGGCAACAAATGATATCAAGGGTATTTAACACAGTCATATTTTTTTTTATATTTTGCATCCCTCTCTTTTCCGCTTCCAACTCATTCATAGACTGTCGCGTCGCGACAGCCACTGCCAATACCGACGACATTAACAAGATGCAGGTACGCGGCGCTTTTACCGTGGGCAACGGGGCTGGAGTGAAAATGCTCTACGGCTATCCCGGACACCCCTGGAGCTCCTTTCTGTCGTTATACCTGGAGAGCCTCAATAACACCAAAACCGTTTACGGACTTGCCGGCGCGTGGACCTCGACGCCCGGCGATTCACCGGGTAATACCATGAACACCACCTCCTGGAAATGGAACGGCATAAACATCAAACAGCAGATATCCATAGTGTCAAATCCGGCATCGGGGGTCAACAGCGACACCCTGGAGTTTCGTTACGTCGTCAGCAACACAAATACTTTCACGGCACGTGCAGGGCTGCGCATTTTGTTTGACACTCAGCTGGGGACAAACGACAATTCGCCGGTCATGGTTGAAGGTGTTGGGCGCGTGGTTCAGGAGGCAGAGTGGACCGGGAGCGCGGTCCCGGACGCGTGGTTCACGGTGGATAACGAACTCAATCCCACCCTGCGCGCGGAGGGCAACCTCTCGGGCGGGTCGGCGGTCAAGCCGGACAGGCTTATCATAGGCCAGTTCGACTACATGAAACCGGACGTCAACAGGTGGACATACGCCATACACGCGCAGGATATCACCGATACCGCAGTGGCGCTTTTTTGGGATCCGCAGGATTACGCAGCCGGGCAGGAGAGGGTCTTTGTCACGTACTACGGCATACCGGGCATAACGGGCTCCCGGATGCAGGCGGTAAAATCAGCATCGCCGTCCGGCATGGTAAATTACGGCGACACGCTGAGCTATTCGCTGATATACCATAATACAAATACACAATACGCCGCAAACGCCTATATGTGGGACACGCTTCCATGGAACACCTCCTTTGTGGATGCAGAGCCGGGATATACGTTATCAGGCAATGTAATCAGCTGGTACCTGGGGAACGTGAACGATACGTCCGGCCACACCAGGTGGTTTACCGCATCAGTGAACGAAGGCAGGGGCGTGTCTGTTACGAACACCTCGTCTCTGGGGTATACGGATTCATACTGGAACAGCGGAGAACTGGAGTTTTCAAATCCATGTTCAAATCCGATAGCCACATATTCGCCGACAGCTTCCCCGACACAAACGCCGACCTTCACAATAAGCCCGACGCACACCGTGTCGTCCACATCAACCATAACGCCGACCTCAACCCCGACTCCGGATCCGCTGACGCTCTCAGTTTATGGGGTTTTCCCCAACCCGGCGAAGGATACGGCACATATCGTATTTAACATAACCTGCGGAGCGCATGTAAAGGTCAGGCTTTTTACGATATCAGGGGAACTGGTGAACCAGAGCCGGGACTATTATGAAAAGGGAAACAACTCGTTCAACTGGGATTTAAAGAACGGCAATGGCAAAAAAGTGGTGTCCGGGACGTACCTGTATACGATAGAGGCGGTTACGGAGAGGGATGAGAAGAAGAGGCTGACGGGGAAGTTCTTTGTTCTGCGGTGAGTGGAGTAGAGCAAAGCGAAAGACAAGAGACAAAAGTAAGACAAAAGTAAGACAAAAACAGGACAAGTGCGGGAAAACCGTTTTTGGTTTTTAACCGCCCCGGAGGCATCATGGAACTTATTGAACTTGGCTGGGACGCAAAATACGAGGCTGCCTTTACGGCCCTTAAAACACAGGGTCTTGAACCAGCGCGGGTCATAGCGGAACATAAAGAACGTTATGTTATAGCAGGTTATTTTGGTGATATGCCGGCCGAGGTAACCGGCAAGTTCATGCATGCCGCCGACAAACCCTCAGATTTCCCAAAGACAGGCGATTGGGTCGCCGTATCCGTCTTTAAGGACGAGAATAAAGCCATCATACACAGCGTGCTGCCGCGCAGGACATGTTTTTCCAGGAAGGCCGCGGGGCGAAAGACGGAAGAACAGGTCATTGACGTCAATATAGACATCCTTTTTATTGTCCGGGGGCTCGACGGCAACTATAATCCGATGCGGCTCCTGCGTTACTGCTCGGCCCTGCAGGGGACAGGGATTGAGCCCATAGTTGTGCTGAACAAATCCGATATCAGGCCCGACAGCGAGAAAGTACTGCAGGAGACAACGCAGATCCTCCAGACGGTCAAAACCGTGCCGGTTAGCGCCAGGACAGGCGCGGGGTTGGAGGCACTGAAAGCTATTTTGGGCAGGGGAAAGACTTTCGCTCTGGCAGGCTCGTCCGGCGCGGGTAAGTCGACCATAATAAACGCGCTGGCCGGAGGGGTAATAGCGAAAACCGGGAAGGTCAGGCAGGCGGATTCCCGGGGCCGGCACGTTACAGTTACGCGGCAGTTGTATATGCTCGGTGAATACGGAATGCTCATCGACACGCCGGGGATGAGGGAGATGGGGTTGTGGGCAACGGATGCGGGCGGACCCGCGTTTGACATAGTGGAAGAGTACGCAAAAAAATGCAGGTTCAGGGACTGCACGCATAACAGCGAGCCCGGCTGCGCTGTCAGGGATGCTGTCGAGGCGGGAGAGATACCCCAAAAGGTATTTGCCAGCCGCCTCAAATTGAAACGTGAAGCGGAGTTTAACGCCGCAAAGGCGGATGAAAAGGCCGCGATGGACAGGAAAAAGAAGGAGAAAAAGTTCGGTAAATTGATAAAGGAGACGCTTGGAAATAATGCTAAGTACAGAGGAAGAAAACAGCATGTCCGGGCAGGAACAAATACATAAAAGGCGGTGAACGGCTATGAAAGACGGATTCTGGTATACATATGATGACAACCAGGCAGGGGGGGACTCCGGGGTAACCCCCGCGCCTGATAAACCTTTTACAATGAGCACACCAGGGCTTTTAGGCAGCGGCGAGTGCCCGCGCATGACCGGTACGGTGACGGCCAAGTTCCCGTTTGGTTTCATAGGAATGGGATATTACCTGAGCCCGAAAGAGGTAAAAAAATCTTTTGATATCAGCGGCATGCACGGCCTGCGCTTCTGGCACAAGGGCGACGGCAAAAAGTACAGGGTAAAACTGGTATCAACACATCCTGATTTTAAGGAAAAGGACTCCGACAACCACTTTGGAAACGATTTCCGCACCACCGATGAATGGGGTCAGACGGAGATATTTTACGCGAACCTGTTCCAGCAGCCGGGGTGGGGAAGCAAAGTGGAGCTAAAAAAAGCGCTTACAGCGGTTAAGGAAATCCGGTTCGTTACGCTGTCGCAACCGCTTGAGACCGTGGACCTCCGGATAGACAGGCTGGAGTTGTTTTAAATTAATTTGATTGGTACATTAGTTAAGGCTGAATAGATCAAAACTGATAAAAGAGATCAAAAATCAGTCTTAACTTCGCGTACCGGAAAAGTCTATAACAAGTATAAGCCTGCAATAATTAAAATAAAAGTAAAAAATATTTGACGGATTTGGGCCGATGGCGTGGTCTCGCGGGACAGTCGGGATACTGAAATCGGACGGAAGCGTTGGAAACTATAAGCGCCATGCAATTTTCATGGGATATTACAGTATTCACGATATAAAGAACACGGACCGGTATGTGACGTATACAAACGTGAACCGAAATTATTTTTTGATTTTTTCAACAAGATGTGAAGAAACCATACATAACCTCCGGCCGATTTTTTGATTTTCCATCCTCGAACAGTACTTAACTTTCGTAATAATAAGCCGGCCATCTCCACTGATTGACTTTAGTTCGAATTAACGATATAATTATTTTATGCAATGATTTAAGCCTTTTTTCCTGTAGAAGTTGTATGACGACTACAATTCAGGGCAGGAGCAATATTTGCAAAAAAATCTCCAACAGGGTATAAAAATGTCTTCCCGGCAGGCAATAGTAGCGCTATTGTCCTTATTTATTGCTGTTTTTGGGTGTACCCGCCAGCCCAATATTGTTACCCCGACAGCGCCTAATACTCCTGTTCCGGCAACTTCGACTGCCATAATCACATTAACACATACTATTGGCATCCCTTCCAATACCCGCACACCGGCATGGACTGGCACATGGACATACACAAGCACGGCAACACCGACAGTTACGGAAACATCAATGTTGTTTTTTACCGATACCCCGTCCGGGGTCCCCAGCATGAGTGCGACTGCGACCGGCACGGCAAGCGAAACATATACGTTGACACTGACATACACGGCCACTCCAACGTATTCATACACAGGAACATACACGGGCACACAAACACCGTCATTGACGCAGCCGCCGACCGGCACAGCAACGGATACGTCTTCATTTACCGCAACTGCCACGGACACACAGACTCCTACCGCTGTATCCATAGTGATGAACGGGACGGTTGTCATGTCGCCGGCAACCGCTTACGGGCTGACATACGGCAACACAATAGCAATCACATATACGGCAGGCACGATTACATGGACAACAGGCACGTTAAAAATATCTATCCCCGCCGGGTGGTCGGCACCATCGCTTGACCCGGCGCGGCCGGGCTATTTTACCGTTGACTGTGCCGGAGGCACCATCATCACGAAAGCCATATCCGGCCAGGATATCATACTTACGGTCACCGGATTGCCCGCAGACACAGGTACTGTAACGATAACCTACGGGGACAGGACATACGGAGGCAGCGGCGCTCTGGTTGACGGCTCGGGCAGTGTAACGGTGCCGGTATCGGTCGACGAGGACGGGACAGCAACGGTTCCGGTCCAAAACAGCCCGTTAATATTCATCATACCCGCCACGGCCACGGTTACACCGACCGGCACGCCGATTTTCGGTTCGGGCTCCATAACATTAACCCCCGGGATTGTGACTTCGGGTTCGACGGGCAACGTCCTGACATTTATTTATACGGCCGGAAGCACGCCGTGGGTCAACGGTACCCTGCGCATCACGCTGCCGTCCGGCTGGTCCGCACCGAGTACGAATCCTGCGGCGGCGGGTTATTACTATGTTTCGACCACGGCCGCGAGCTGGATAGCGACAGGGAGCGGCGGGACAGACCTGGTCATCAGCGTATCGGACCTGGCGGCCAATACGGGCACGATAATCGTTTATTACGGTTACAAGGGTTTCGGCGGGCCGGGAGCAATGATAACAGGCACAGGCACATACCGGCTGTTGACGCGGGTTGACGAGTCGGGAACGGATGTTTATCCCGTCGTTATGTCCCCGCAGATAATAGTCATAGAGCCAACCGCGACTGTCACCATGACGCATACAATCACGGACACCTATACGGTGACGCCAACAATAACAGAGACACATACCATAACGCAGACACATACCATAACAGAGACGCACACCATCTCCCCGACCTTTACAGAGACCTTAACGCATACGGCCAGCCCCACATCCACGGTGACGCCCACGTTTACATCAACGCCCACGCCCTTTTGGGCCGTGCTCGGCAAAGCAATCTCGGACGGGACCGCCGAATACGTGAGCCTCTCGGTTAATTCGGACGGTATATTTGCCGGATTCAGGGATATGCAGGCGGGCGGAAAAGGCACGGTCCTGCAGTATTCTGGAACAGGGTGGTCGCCGGTAGGTGGCAAAGGATTTACAGGAGGCATGGCCTACGACTGCGCGGTTTCCTCATACACCTATCAGTATTTTGTTTTCAGAGATGCAAACGATTCGGACAGGGTAAAGTTAATGAAGTATCAGTCAGGGTCATGGACACTTGTCGGGGGAACGGCTGCATCCACAGGTGCGGGACTATATACATCGCTATTTATTGACGCGGGTTCGCCCTACGTGGCGTACTCGGATTCGGACAAAGGCGGCGGAGCCACGGTCCGCAGGTTCGCGTTCACAAACTGGACAGATGTCGGTGTTCCAGGGTTCACAACCGGGACGGCCGGGGCCATGTCGTTATACGTACATTCATCGACGCCGTACATTGCGTATCAGGATTTTGCACAGGGAAACAGGCTGAGCGTTGATAAGCACAATGGGCTGAAATGGGTACCGGTGGGGATTCAGGGATTTTCAGACGGCATTGCGGCCTACATCTCGTTAAAATGCGACCTGTCAGGGACGCCTTATGTGGCATACAGCGACGGCGGCAATGGCAACAGGCTGACAGTCAAAAGGTTCAGCGGGACGCAGTGGGAGACGGTCGGGACACAGGGATTCTCCCTGGGTGAGGCCTCATATAATTCTTTGTTCTTCAATTCTGCGGGAGAACCGTCAGTGGCCTTTTCTGACAGCGGGTACTCGGGCAGGGCCGTGGTGATGAAATACAACGGCTCTAATTTTGCACCGGCCATAATATTATCTGACGGAGAGGCCGCGTATGTATCGGCGGGCTATTACGGGGGCGAACCCTATGTGGCGTTTGAGGACCTGCATAACAACAGTAAACTGACTGTCCTAAAATATGAAGGCGCGTATTGATTTTAATGTTCGCGATTTGTGGTTGCTTTTTAAGATTAAAATTACTGTGAGGTAGATATGGCCGAGATAAAGAGTCTGGTAAACGGAAACAAGGAGACATTTTTCGTGAACGGGGAACAGGCCGCGGTCTGGACCACCGACGACGAAGGAAACGTAAAAAAAGAGGGAAAAAAGATAGACGGCACCGTCGTCAGGTTGATAATAGACGAACTCGGCAAGGAAAAAAGCGAAGCTGTCATTATAGAACGCAATGAGATAAAAAAAGGTGTCGCACGCATATATTACGCCGGCGGCAGGGTAAAACAGGAACTCCAGTTTGACAATTTTCATGCGAACGGTTTCTGCAGGATATATTACGAGCAGGGCGGGATAATGACAGACGGAGCGTACAAGGATTCCATACCGCAGTGGCCGCTAAAAAATTATTATGAGAACGGCAAGGTCAAGATAGAAAAACTGTTCATTGATTCAAAAAAAGCCCAGAGGACATTTTACGAGACCGGCGAGATAGAGTCCGAGGAGATATACTCAGACGGCGCTGATAGCGGGCCTTTCAAAATCTATTACCGCAACGGCAGCCTGAAAGCCGAAGGGACATATAGAGCGGGCCTCAAACACGGCAATTACAGGATGTACTATGAAGCGGGCGGCATAAAACTGCAGGGACAGTATGTGAACGGCGTCGAAGAGGGGATTTTCAAACTGTACACACAGTCAGGCAAGTTGGAGATAGAAGAGGTTTTTGTGAACGGAAAGCAGGAAGGCCCATACAAACACTATTACGAAACAGGAACAATAAAGCTGGAGGGGACTTATAAGAATGGCAAAAAAGACGGCCCGCATAAGATGTACTATGAATCGGGTAATATCAAACTCGAGGGTATCTACAGCGAAGGCCGCGAGGACGGACCTTATATACTCTATTATGAGAACGGAGCAAAAAAGATACAGGGCGAGTACCGCAACGGGGTCGAGGACGGGCCGTACAGGCTTTTTTATCCTGACGGTTCCGTCAAGGTTGAAGGCGAATATAAGAACGGCAAAGAACACGGGATATACAGACTCTTTTACCCTTCGGGAAAAATAAAGGTGGAAGAGACTTATATTGACGGCATGGCGGAGGGGCTTTACAGGTCATATTTTGAAAACGGAAAACTTCAGACCGAAAAGATGTTCATGGCGGGCAAGGCCAACGGGCCGTGCAACGTATACCATGAGAACGGCAAAATAAAGTTCGAAGCCGTGTTTAAGGACGACGAGCAGCAGGAAATGAGGGAATATGATGAAAAAGGCGTGGAAGTAAAATAAGGCCCCCGGGTTACCGCAGATTCTCCGGTACGCTCCCGCCCGGAAGCGCTTTACTTATTATCCGGCGGGGGCATGAATATATACGGACGGATATTGTCCATAGCGACACGGGGAATAATAGTTGCTTTTTATTTTAAGGAGTCGGATGCTAAAACTGATAATTTTTACAATGGCCATAATTCTCATATTTATATATGTTTATACTATTCTGGCTGCCGCGGCCCTGCCGGAGCAAAATTCCATGAACTGGAGGAATTGCGGCGTACCCGGAGGCATACCCGGATACCCCGTCTCGGTGAATGTGCTTGATTATGGCGCAAAACCGGACATCAAAAGCGACAGTTACAAAGCGTTCATGGCCGCCATAGAGGCGGCGAAACCGAACACCGCGATACTGATACCCGCCGGAGAATACCTGATAAAAACACCCATATCCTTAGGAAAACCCATAGTCCTGCGCGGGGAGGGGGCCGGAAAGACGAAAATAGTATTTGATTTTGACGGCAGCCCGCCAAAAGATTCCATACTCATCTTAAACGGCAATTACGGTAACTGGCAGAAAATTTCTGCCGGAAATGAAAAGGGGTCCACTGTTGTGACAGTCCCCGACGGTTGGCAATTCAAAGCGGGGGATTTTGCAGAGATATGTCAGGACAATGACACGGAAATAATGTACACAAAACCGGAGTGGAACCAGCCGTGGGCGCAAAATGTTGTGGGTCAGGTCTGCGAGGTCGTGAGCGTGGATTCAACCGGCGTAACGCTTTTCGAACCGCTCCATATAACGTACAAAACAGGATGCAACGCCAGGATCAGGCCGGCATCCATATTAAAAGGCGCGGGCGTCGAGGATTTGAGTTTGAAACGGCTTGATAACGGCGATGCGAACATGGTATACATAAAGCACGCCGCATATTGTTGGGTGAGAGGGGTTGAGAGCGAATACATCATGAGGACCCATTTTGCCTCGGAGTACTCGTACAGGTGCGAGTTCAGGGATAACATCGCGCACCACGCCTATGATTACGGCGGGGGCGGCCACGGCTACGGGGTGGAGTTGAAGAACCGGGCCTCCAACTGCCTGGTTGAGAACAACAACTTTTACACACTGCGGCACGCGATGATGGCGCACCTCGGGGCCAACGGGAACGTATTTGGTTACAACACATCAAAAGCCCCAATTGCCACGGGAGATCATGCCCCGGACATTATGGTCTGCGACGTATCCATCCATGGCCATTACGCGTTCATGAACCTTTTTGAGGGGAACACGGTGCAGAAAATAGAGATATCGGATTACTGGGGGCCGACAGGGCCGGGAAATACATTTTTGAACAACAGAATAGAGGGTGAAGGCATAATAATCAACGAAAATTCTCCGGGGCAGAATTTTTTGGGGAACACCGTGGCCAATAAAAATTTCGGGCTCGGGATATCCGAGACTGTTAAGCCCGGGGAAATCCTGCAGCGCGGGAACTGGTTCTCGGGCAAAAGGCAGGCAGGTGCCGCACCAAAGACGCTTTACCGTACCGGCTGGAAGACCGGCAAATAGCAGTCAGAGTCTGTGGTTAATTATGTTCGGGGTTGAATATGAAAACGAATGTGTATTGAGTTTCAGGACGTAGTATATAGTTACTGAATTCCTCAAACAACTTGGGGACACGTTGGAATACGCAGGCAGGACAATGATTAATGCTGCACGGTGGAGACCGGGATATCAGCGGTGAAGATGTGCGGCGGCAAGTGGGTGCCGGAGTTCAACCGGGAATTTATATTTAACCGCAGGAAAATGGGATGGATGAGGTCGCCAAAAGGCAATAGCCCGATAGCAGAATTTGAAGCGGAAAGGGGAAATATTAACAAAACTTTTTACCGAAGTTGATGAGTTTATAGATAAACCATACAATACTTTTTTAGACAAAGATCAACTCTGCGGCGTGGACAAGGCCGGGAATATATATCAGCTTTGGCTTGGTGAGAAAAAAGTAAAAATAATAAAGTGGTCAAATTTAGATGGGAAATAGATTTAATAAAAAAACGACATACGGGGGAGACAGATGCGTATATTAGGAAAGTCGGGGCAAATAATAGTGTTTTTGTTTATGTCAGTAGTTGTTTTTGGCTACCATGAACCGGAGGTTGAAGTGTATGTGCCGGCCAGGCCGGACTGGCAGCAGTCTTTTTACGGGAGTGAAAAGTATAAGGCTGAGATATTTTTTGAAAAAAGCATTGATGAACTGAAAGACATTATGCCGGTTGATGTTATCCATAATGAAAATGACGAGTATGTACT
>JAJFUW010000019.1 GCA_021372235.1 Spirochaetia bacterium | reverse complement strand
CTTCAGCCGTTTATTCCACTTACCAACCGCCTCAAAACATTTCTGTGGCGGCAGACGGCGCTTTATTTCCTGCAACAGACTGTTGAAGCCCGCAAGATAAAACTGAAACTAATCTTTGCGCGGTCAGCGCCCACAATCTCTATCACTTCCATTATGGAATATTTCATCGAAACCACATCCGTCCAATAGATTGATTTTATATTCCCGATCATGTCGCGGTAATATATGCCCATGCCGTCATATTCGATCCGCAACAGGGAGGGGGCCGCAAGCAAAAGAAACAGGCCGTCGAAAAGTCCCATAACGGCGATCCATATCAGGCTGTTTGCCTCTTCCAGCGCCTTGCCGTTATTGCCAAATGTGAAATAGGTTATCGCGGCCTCTATTTTTTACTCCAGTCACAGGCTTAATGTCTTCGTTTGTCCGCCCCATCTCCTGCCTCAGACTCTTCACGTCACTGTCCCCATTAACATATATCTGCCTGTTCAGCTGCAATGAATATTATAAAACCGGGGGTGGAAATTGGCAATGATTTAATACAATACCCGTAAGGCATACCTGTCCTGCGGTATGTTCCATTATATACACGCGCAGTCTGTGGTGCAAAAAGCCCGACGGGCGGGAACATAGCCCCGCCCCTACGGGAGTTTCTTTTGCGCAGGAGTTACAGCGTACCAACCGACCCAAACACAAAAAGCTCCCGGAGCAAAGCATCCCATGGGAGTAGTGCGCGATAACAATCTACAAAGACATCCTGAATGACTTTATACATCGAACGCGGGAACCGCATAAGTCAACTGCCCCATGAGCCGGCCGCTGGTGCCGGCTCTACCGTGGGTTTTTGTGGGTGGCGGTTTTGCATGCACGCGGAGTGTGTCCGACAAAAGGCCCCTACGGTGGTTTTATTTCTCCATTTAAAAACTTAAACCTATCCTCAGCTCCGTTTCTTCCCTGTTGTAATCAAGCAAATTTTCGCAATATCCGTGGTAAAACTGGATTATCCATATAAACAGGAACGGTTTTGTGAATATGCTGTTCGCCCGGAACGTTATCTCCTGTCCTCCGCGCAAAAAATCCATGTGCGACGGGCCTCCCGGGAATATCCTTATCGTGAAATCGTTGCGGTAAAAGAAATTGTCCAGCGTGTTCGTGAAGGTTACCTCCAGTTCGCACAATCCGCGGTACCACAGGATGTCCGTGTTTGTCGGGCCGCACAGGTAGGGATACCATGTCTTCACGCTCCAAAACACTTTATGTGACCTATCCACCGTGTCCGTCGAACCGGTATAGCGCAGGTAAAACCTGTTCCAGCTGCGCGAGTCCGGCCCCAGCTCCCTGCCGTTGGATTCGTGGTCGAGCAGGCCCACGTCCAGCCAGTGGTTCCCTCCCTCCGAGAATTTGAAACGGTAAAAAAACTCAGGGTTGTAGTTCAGTTCGTAAAACGGGTTCGATTCCTCCCACAGGCTCCACCACATGAGCTGCGTATAAGCAAAATAAAAATTCCGGTCCTTGATTATCTCAATTTTCATGCTCAGAGAAAGTTTCGAATTGGGTATGCCGAGCATAAAATAGTTCGGCCTGTAACCTTCAAGCGGCCAGGGGATGGGGTCATATTCGTTGGTGTAGGAGAATAAAGGTACGGAAAAAATAAATGTGAACAGGAACAAAGTCAGGGCTGTTTTTTTCATTTCAACTTTTCACCTCATTTTGATAAGAGAATTATAGACAAAATTTCCGTAATTTTAAAGTTTTTTCCATACATAAAACAAAACAGGAACAGCCGCCCAAATATATACCGGGCTGTTCAGGGGCCGTTCCTGTTAAAGGCAAGTATATAAGCCGGAAACCGCAGGTTAAACGAAGTTAAAAAAACAACAAATATCAAAGTCAAATTTTGCCTTACTTAACCCGTTTGTTCCCTTAACCTGTGGTTTGCTTTTTATTTTGAACGGTTCTCTGCCTTCCCGTCCTCACAACAAACTGCCCAACCCTTGCCGCGGCGCACGCTATCATGCCTCCCTTATAGGGCCGCTCTCTTTTGCCGTCCTGTACGCCTGCATGGCCGATTTAAATCCAAAAACTTCCGAGGCCTTAAACCTCTCCTCCTTTATAAAGTCTTGACTTAAAACGCTATTTTCCTTATAATATCCCCGTTTTTAAACAACCTTATTTTCATATGAAAAATAAGAATAATCAGGAGAGTTAATTATTATGCCAAAACGTACATTTCAGCCCAAAAGGAAGAAACGCGCCCGTAAACTCGGGTTCCTCGCAAAAATGAACACCCATGGCGGACGCAACGTGATCAAACGCCGCCGCGCAAAAGGCCGCAAAAAGCTGACCAGGGTCGAGCGCATCACGAAATAACTCAAATGATAAAAAACAAAAGTGCAGGCATTTTTGTTTTTTATCAATATCGGAGTATATTATCAGGCATCGTTCCACCCCAAAAACCGGGGATATCAGGTATATATTGAACCACGGTACGAAGCAGTCAGGCGACTGCTTTTGTGTATATGTAACGGTGCCCAGGCAGGATAAAAAACCCGGATTTTTTGTAACCAACATATCAAAAAAAAATGTCAGGGACAGTGTTGACCGCAACAGGTATAAACGCTGGATAAGGGCGGTTTACCACGCTAACAAACCGGCGGCCTCAGGTATCAACCTCCTTGTCATGCCCAGGCACGGCATGGCAAAACTGCACTCTTACGCTGAGATTGAGTCGGTCCTGCTGCCCCAGATGAAACAAGCCGTAAAAAAACAGGCCTCCGGTAAATGAAATCGCTTTTTATCGCTCTTATAAAGATATACAAAGCAGCCGTTTCCCCTTACCTGCCGCAGTCGTGCAGGTTCCATCCGACTTGTTCGGAATACACCATACAGGCGCTGAAAAAATACGGGGCAGTTAAGGGTCTATGGCTTGGATTTTTGAGGATATTACGGTGTAATCCGTTCAACAAGGGCGGATTTGACCCGCTAAAATAGCCAACAATATTGTAAAAAGGAGTTTTAAATGGAAGATACAAAACGTCTTGTCACATTCGTCATAATCTCAGGCATAATACTTTTCGGTTTCAACTATTTTTTTGGCCCAAAGCCGCAGGCAAAAAATCCCGGCAGTGCGGCCGCAACGGCCGCGGCCTCCCCCGTTGCCTCCGGTACGGCCCCTGTCACGGCGCAGGCCGCCGGCGCGCCTCAGGAAAAAATGATACCGGCCAGTATCAAACCGATAAAGGAAAAAACATGGACCGTGGAAACACCCCTTTTCACCGCGGCCTTTTCAAACCAGGGCGGCACACTCTCCAGTTTCAAACTTAAAAAATACACGGACGGCACCGGAACCAACCAGTTTGAGGTTGAGGTTATTCCCGGCCGCGCGACAGGGACATATCTGCAGCTCAGTTCCCCTGAAGCCCCGCTCTCCGGCGAGTGGACGTTTGGCGGTATAAAAAAAGACGGCACAAACCAGACGATTTCTTTCTCCAGACAGTTAAAACCCGGCGTTGTTGTCACCCGCGTTTATACGATATCGGACGACTCGTACCTGATAAAATCATCGTTTACGTTCAGCAACAAGACCGCGGTGCCTTTCGCCATCAAGGATATGGTCCTGTCATGGGGTCCGAGCATTCATTACCTCCCCGACGATCTGTCAAAGGTCAAAGGTGTTGTCCCGGGTTACAACAAAGTTGTCTATCCCGAAGGCAAAGGCGTCAAACTGCTGCAGATTAAAAAGGAAAAAGAGACAAAAATACAGGTACTGCCATCCACTTCGGAATGGGTCGTGTTAAAGGACCTCTATTTCGTGACATCTTTCATCCCTGAAAAATATTCCGACGTAAAAGTATACTCCGCAAAATCCGAGGCCGGCGGTTACGGTTATATCCGGGCCGCTCTGCGCGACCTCATAATCAACCCCGGTTCGCAGGAGGTCATCAGCATAGACTCCTACATCGGTCCTGCGGAATACAAACGCCTCAAAAAACTGGGTATGGAGCGCGCCGTTGACCTCGGCGGAATACGCTTTTTGGGCATCTGGATGCTGTACGGCCTGGATTTCTGCTTTAAACTGACCAAAAACTGGGGCCTCGCGATACTTTTGATAACGCTCATAGTCCGCGGCATACTCTGGATACCTTCGCAGTCCAGCTTCAAAAAAATGAAGGAACAGCAGTCCAAAATGGCGCTCATGAAACCGCGCATGGACACGCTGAAAAAAATATACAAAAACGACCCGCAGAAAATGAACGAAGAAACCATGAAAATCTACAAAGAATACGGCATCAACCCGTTCTCGGGCTGCCTGCCCATACTCCTGCAGCTGCCAATATTCCTCGCTCTGTACGCGACACTCATCAATACGGTCGAATTAAAGGGCGCGTATTTCATAGGATGGCTCAAGGACCTATCGCACCCGGACCCGTACTTCATACTCCCGGTATTCATGGGGGTCTCCATGATAGTCCAGCAGAAGATGTCTACGCCTCCTTCCATGGACCCCGAGCAGGAAAAGACGCAGAAAATAATGCTATGGGGCATGCCGATAATACTGACTGTCATGTCTCTGCAATGGCCCGCCGGGCTCCTGCTCTATTGGGGCGCGTCCAACGTGCTCGGCATAGTCCAGCAGCTTTTGGTAAACAGGAGCAAAAGCAAATAAAACCGTTGCCGGTTGGCGGTATAGTTTTCATCCGCCGGCCGCTATTGTCAATTGTTTAGGGGGTGATATATGGATTTCATCCGCAAGAGTGCGGCCACATTGTCCGGTGCTGTCAGGGAGTGCCTGGCGGAATCCGGTCTGGAGTTGGATTCTGTTTTACTGAACCTGGTCGGCGAAAAAATTTTTCTGAACAAACGCGAATATACCGTGGAATGCCGGCAAAGGCCTTCGCGCGGTCCTGCCCCGGACGCGGCCGTCCCGCAGGGACATGACATTTCATACGCCAGGGACATTCTGGTAAAACTCCTCTCGCTGATGAGGTTCTCCGGCGCCTCGGTCAGCGAAAAAATCAGCGACGGGCTCACCGTGTTCGAAATATCAACGAACGGCAGGGACGGGCTTTTGATAGGCAAAAACGGGCAGAACATAATAGCCCTCCAGTACCTGCTGACCACGGTACTCGACAAACAGTTGAGGCGCCATGTCCCGATAGTTGTTGACACCGGTTCCTATATGAAAAAACGCTTGTCGTACCTGCGTTCGTTCTGCAGGGGGCTATGTGACAGGGCAAAAGGCCCCGAAGGCGAGGCCGTAACCGACTATCTGCCGTCCTATGAACGCAAGTTTATCCACGAAATTGTCAAAAGCGACCCTGCCCTGAAAACTTTTTCCGTCGGCAGGGGCTCCTATAAGAAGGTCGTAATATCATCAACCCTATAAACCGTCAAAATGACCTGATAGCAGCCATAGCCACCTATCCCGCGGAGAGTGCGCTCGGCATAGTCCGGATTTCCGGGCAGTCATGTCTGGCCGTGCTCAACTCCGTATTCAAGCCGTCCGGTTCCCAAACCCCGATGCCCGGTAAAGCCGCGCACGGAATTATTTCGGACAGCGGCGGGGCCATAGACGAGGTGATGGTGACATTTTTCAGGGGCCCGCGCTCATACACCGCGGAGGACATGGCGGAAATATCCTGCCACGGCAACCCGTACATACTTTCACGCGTTATGGAACTGTTACTCGAAAAAGGCGCCAGGCCGGCCGGCCCGGGAGAGTTCACCATGCGGGCGTTTTTGAACGGCAGGCTGGACCTGTCGCAGGCCGAGGCCGTGGCTGACCTCATCTCGGCCAGGAACCCCGCGGCCCTGTCGCTTTCACTGCGGCAGCTGTCCGGTGCGGAAAAAGAGGCCATAGTTTCCCTGCGTTCTTCCCTGATGACCCTTTTGGCCATGATAGAAGCAGAGATTGATTTTGAACACGAGGGCTCCGCACGCGCCGGATTTGTATCCCGGGCCGGGCTCATCGCCGCGGGCCTCGAGGAGATGATAAAAAACGCAGACTCCGGCATATTATTAAAAGAGGGTATCCGCGCCGCCATCACCGGAACTCCGAACGCCGGAAAATCGAGCCTTTTAAACGCCATACTGGGAAGGGAACGCGCCATTGTCACGCACATACCGGGAACAACCCGCGACACCATAGAGGAACATATTTCTGTAGACGGCGTCCGGTTCAAATTCATAGACACAGCCGGAATCAGGGAGAGCTCCGATCCTATCGAAATAGAAGGCATTAAACGGGCAAAACAGGCTGTTTCTTCGGCGCACATCGCCATATTTACAATTGACGGTTCGCGCCCCGTGTCCCCCGAAGACCTATCGCTCTACCGGGACATAAACTCCATGAAGCATCTCATAGCCATAAATAAATCAGACCTGCCCTGCGCATTTTCCGACGACACACTGAGGTCCCTGCCGGGCTTTAACGCCGCTGCAGTCCTGCACATTTCGTGCAAAACAGGCGAAGGAATAAACACCTTAACAAAAACGGTAAAAGATATTATAATAGGCACCGGCGGATTGAAACCCTCAGGCGACATCATCATATCGAGCCTGCGCCACAAGCAAAGGGCCGAGGCGGCGCTCATGGAGTTAAATGCCGCCCGCACCCCGTTGTTGAGCGTCGAACTCAAAGCCGAACATGTCCGCGCCGCCATACGGGAACTTGGTTCCATAATAGGCGCCGTTGCCGACGATGAAATACTGACCGAGATATTCAAAAATTTTTGCGTGGGTAAATAGATGAAAAAAACCGTCATAACGCTTCTCTTTCTGTTGCTCGCGCTTGATGTTTTCGCGTGGAAAGACGCCGCAAAAAAACACGCGTTAAGGAACATGACCACTTCCGGCGATAAAGCCGCTGATTTTGTAGTCGGCTTCAAAGGCGGCGTAACATACAGGTTAAATGATATGGCGGTGTCAGGTACCGTCATACTCTCATTTACGGATAACACGGGTGACAGGGAAAAAATAGGTGCGGCTGCCGCAGAGATATCCGGATTCTTAAAATCACGCCCCAATATAGTATGGATTAATGTACAAAAACAGGACAGCCACGCGGTCATAGAGGAACTCACGTCGCGCTGCTTTATCCTGTACCGCTGTGCCTGGCGGGACATACCAAAATCATACAAATTTCCCTTCATGCCGTCTGTCCTGATACTGGACCGTGACAGAGTCATACAGTTCGTGTATTGCGGCTACTCTCCCACGGTAGGCCGCGATATTGAAAAATGGATCGGAGAAAACCTGAAATGAAAGGCAAACGCCTGGGTGAGATCTACTGGGTCCTGCTTGCGTCGTTTGTGTTCGGGTTATCCGGGCTCTGGATGTATGCCGACGCCTACTACACCAGGATATCCGCGGCCGCGGCTTCCAACCAGTTTGAGTTCATGAGGTACCTGCCGCAACTGGCCGACAAATCCGAAGTTCCCGTCGTACTCCCCGCGTATAATTCAACGGTCATACTGGAAGAGAACAAAAACCTTCGTTTGCTGCTGCACTGTGACCTCTACGCGGGCAGGGTTTCCATGAGACAGGCCATGATAGAGTGCCGCCTGCCTACAGGGACCTCGTACAACATAACCACCCTGCTTGACGCGAGGGAACGCAAATGAAGTTCATAAAGGCCTCCATACTCATCTCATGCGGCGTGCTATGGCTCGCGGTCCAGTTTGTTTTTTTTGGCATCTATCTTAAATCCACTGCTTTTGACTCTTTTCTCAGGGTAAAAAAACATTTTGATTACGCCTGCTCCTCGGCCTCCTCGATGGAGGACAGTTTCGGCGGGCTCATCTCCGGTCCTGACACCGTCATACTCAGGCTCCCGTCGCTGGACAAACAGGGCGTGGTCCTGCCGGGGCTCTATGACCGTTTTACCGCGGTTAAATCCGGCTCCATGCTGGTCATCTCCCAGCATCCCGACCCCGCGAGTTCACGAAAAAAATACACCTATTATCTGCGTTCCATGAAGGACTTTTCATTTACCTCGACGGGGGCCATACTGGGATTCAAATATCACAGGGCCCCGGCATCATTTGACGCGCTCTATTACATAGACCCGCTATACCTGCCGGCAAAGCAGGAGAAATCCGGCGGGGGGTTGCTGTGAAAAAAACCCTGATATTTGCCGGCGTCATGCTGATAATCTGTGCAAATCTGTTCCTGTTTGTTTACGGCATAGCCGCAAAAATAGGCGCCTCATGGTACCTGGATTCGGTCAGGGTACGCTACTTAAACGTGGCTGGCCTGACACTGGCGTCACACGCTTACGAGGACGCTGGCAGACCGGAGGAATTATCCGGGGAACAACTCATAGGCCGCGACAGGTTCAGCTGGTCGGCCGGTATAGTTGAGCCCGGGAGCGTACTCATCAAGATAGCGATTACGCATGGCGGAAAGGTCTATACGACGGAATACCTCACAAAGCGGTGAGCTTGCCGTTAATTATTAAAATTGTTTTTAAGCCTTTCGTTTTTTAGCAACCCATCCGAGCAGTTTATCGAGGTCCCACGTGTTTATGACGTCGTTTTTCGTTGCCCAGCCCCTGCGTGCCACGCCAATCCCGTACATCATGTGTCCGAGTTGTTCGGTGCCGTGTGAGTCCGTGCCTATGGCAAGTTTTACACCGTGACCCACCGCAGCTTTTACCTTTACATCGGTTAAGTCGAGTCTCTCGGGGTTGGCGTTGATTTCCAGCGCCGTACCGGTTTTTTTTGCGGCCTTGAATACCTCTTCATAATCAAACTCATATGGTTCCCTGTGGTTTATGAGCCTGCCGCTTATATGACCAATAATATTGAGGTACGGGTTATTTATCGCCCTGATTAGCCTCTCTGTCATCTCTGCCGGTTCCATACTGAAATTCATGTGAATCGAACCTATCACTATGTCGAGTTTGGCCAACAGTTCGTCCGGGTAATCCAGCGACCCGTCTGGCAGGATATCAACTTCCGTTCCTTTTAATATCATGAAACCTTTCTGATTTTTGTTGAGTTCGTCTATCTCTTTTATCTTTTTCAGCATTGTCTTATCATCGATGCCGTGCGCAACTTTAAGCGATTTGGAATGGTCCGTTATAGCCAGATATTTATACCCCATTTTTTTTGCGGACGCCGCCATGACGCTTATTTCGTCACTGCCATCCGAATAGGAGGAGTGTGAATGCAGGTCTCCCTTGATATCCTCCTGTACAATCAGGTCCGGGAGCGCATGCTTTAACGCCGCCTCTATTTCGCCCGAGCCTTCGCGCAATTCCGGCGGTATGTAATCCAGACTGAGTTTTCCGTATATCTCCTCTTCGGAAGCGCTCTCTGTCTTCTTTTTACCGTCGGCCGTGAACAGGCCGTATTCGTTGAGTTTGTACCCCTTTTTTACCGCTATTTCACGCAGGAGCACATTATGTTCCTTTGAGCCCGTAAAATACTGCAGAGCCGCGCCCCACGCACCGGGTTCCACAAGCCGCAGGTCCGCCTGCATGCCGTGCACGGTGTTGACCGAACTTTTGGTATCCCCTTTTACTATCACATCCTTCACACAATCAAGGGTTGTGAACGTATCCATCACGCTTTTATCGTCCGATTCCGCCAGTATGTCCACGTCGCCCACGGTCTCTTTTAGCCTGCGCAGGCTTCCCGCGTACTCTATCCTGGTAAATTTGTGCCTTTTTTTAAGTTCGCTTATTATTTCGGCGGCCGCGGCAAAGGCCACGTTCAGGTATTTCCTGCTCTCGCCGCGCCTGTAGAGGGCTATTCCCCTGCGTATCTTTTCCTCTGTCTTTTCCCCAAAGCCCTTCATGCCGGAGAGTTTATGATTCTCCAGCAGCGCCTCCAGTTCTTCCACATTTTTGGCGTGCATCTGTTGCGATACAAAAACCGCTGTCCTGGGTCCCATGCCGGGTATCTTCATGAATGTTTCCACGCCCTCGGGCAGCGACGCGCGCAGTTCCTCCAGATATTTCAATTTTCCTGTCTGCAGGAGCTCGATTATCTTTTTACCTATGCCTTCCCCTATATTGGGAACCTCGAGAACGGCATCTTTACCTCCGGCGGCATACACATCCGTCAGTTCCCTTTCATATCCTGACAGAAATGCGGCCAGTTTTAAGTATGCGCGTATCTTGAATTTATTCTCACCTTTGAGTTCAAGGAGTTCGGCTATTTCGTGGAGGACCTCTATGATGCGGTTATTGGTCACATCCCCCCCTTTTTAAGTTTGAAGCCCGGAATTCAACGTTCGAAATTTAAAGGGCGCTATTTATAGACAGTCAGGTTATCGCGGTGGATAACCTCTTCATAGTAATTGTCCAGGCCCATCCGCTGTATCTCCGCGTTTTTTTTGCCCTTAAGTATAATGAGCTGTTTTGATGAGTAATTGGTAATGCCCTTGCCTATCTTGCGGCCTCTGGAGTCAACAATCTCCACGGCATCGCCAAACGCGAAATCACCCGTGGCATGGGTAATACCTACCGCGAGCAATGATTTGCCCGCATTTAGCAGGACGTTGCGAGCCCCGTCGTCAACCTTTATCTCGCCTTTGACCTTTAGCGACATGAGTATATAGCGCTTTTTTGAGTCCACCTTGCCGTTTTTTTCACGGACTATGGTCCCCTCCTTTTTACCGGCGACTATGTTCTCTATGACATTTTCCCTGTTGCCGTTGGCTATAACCAGCGGTATACCCACGAGATTCAGTTTGCGTGCGATTTCCAGTTTTGTCACCATGCCTCCGGTGCCCAGGCTGGTTTTACCGTCGGTTTTGATATTACCGATAGCCTCGTGAATATCCGATATATCCGGTATTATTTTCGCGTCCGGGTTGTCGTCGGGATTTTTGTCGTATATGCCGTCCACGGAGGTCAGGATGATGACAATATCCGCCGATACCAGACTGCCTACTATGCCGGCCAGTGTGTCGTTGTCGCCGAACTTTATCTCGTCAGTGGCGACCGTGTCATTCTCGTTTACTATAGGTATGGTCTTCCATCCGAGCAGGGTGTTCAGTGTGTTACGCGAGTTCACGTTGCGCGCCTTGTTTTTTATGTCGTCATGACCCAAAAGCACCTGGGCAACTATTATGCCCTTTTCCGAAAAAGCCGTTTCATAAGCCTGCATAAGCATTATCTGCCCGATGGCGGCCGTGGCTTGCTTTTCCGACAGCGCCGTCGGTTTCGCAGAAAAACCCATCCTGTGGGCCCCGCACCCGATAGCGCCCGAGGAAACAAGTATTATCTCCTTGCCCCTTGTATGCAGGTTAGACAACTGTCTCACAAGGGACTTCAGGAAGCCTTTATTAAATCCCTTTGTGTCAGTTAAAAGGTTGGTGCCGACCTTGACGACAATACGTTTATACATAAAACACTCCTTAAGTATTCAAGCCTTATGCAACAGCCCTTTGGAACCCGGAACACGTCTTAATCTTCTTCGTACACGAACTCCCTCTCTCCTATCACTATCGTATCGCCGGGTTGTACGCCGTTCTCCCGGAAAAGTTCGTCCAGCCCCTCGCCCTCCAGGTATCTCATGAACACGCCGGTTGTCTCGGGATTGTTAAAATCCATCATGGCCACCTTTTTTTCCACGCGCTTGCTGTAAAGCCTGTATACGCCATCGAAAAGTTTTTCAACAACGGGTCTTTCCAATTTTTCCGGTACAAAACTCGGCTGTATTTCCTGCACGGCCGGAAGTTCTTTCAGCATATTATAGACCGTGTTTATTACCTTTTCGAGGCCTTCCTTCTGCTTGGCCGATATGAACTCTATGGTAACCTTTTTTTTCTTAAAGGCCGCCTTTATGGCCTTTATCTCTTTCTCCGTCAGCAGGTCCGTCTTGTTTATCACCACGACCTGCGGCCTCTTTGAGAGCTTCCTGTCGTATTTTTTAAGTTCGTTGTTTATCATGTTGAAATTCTCCGCCACATCGCCCTGTGTGGGGTCGACCACGTGTATGTAAAGTCTCGTCCTCTCTATGTGCCGGAGGAAATCAAAGCCCAGGCCTTTGCCGTCAGAGGCCCCTTCGATCAGGCCGGGGATGTCCGCCACCACAAAAGAATCATACTCGCCGTATTTTACTATCCCCAGCACCGGTGTCAGTGTGGTAAACGGATAGTCGGCTATTTTCGGATGGGCGTTTGATATTTTTGACAACAGGGTCGACTTACCCGCGTTCGCCATGCCAATGATTCCCACATCGGCCAGCATCTTTAACTCCAGTACCAGTTCCTTTTCCTCTCCCGGTTCCCCTTTTTCATAGAACCTCGGAGTCTGCCTGGTGGAAGACCTGAAACGTGCGTTGCCCCTGCCTCCGCGCCCGCCGCGCGCTATCCTGAAAAGTTCGCCGTGAACCGTCAAATCCTTGAGTACCGCCCCGGTCTGCGGGTCCTTGACCACCGTTCCTATCGGACATTTTATTACCATATCCTCGGCGTTACGGCCGTGCCTGTTGGCGCCCGCGCCTTTACCGCCGTCTTTTGCCGTATAATGACCTGAATAATGGAAATCCACAAGTGTTGTCAGGTTTCGGTCTGCTTCGAGTATGATGTGGCCTCCGCGGCCTCCGTCACCGCCGTCAGGCCCTCCCTTTGGTACGTATTTTTCGCGCCTGAACGAGGACATGCCGCTCCCGCCGCTGCCGGATTTTACCTTTATCGTCACCAGGTCTATGAACATTTTTTCTCCGTTTCAAATTTTATATATTATACCACACTTATAGCCCGATTGAACACGCGCCTGCACGGGATATAAAAAAAGGGCGGCCGTCTGGCCGCCCTTTTGGTTTAAACCCGGTTATTTTATTTTGCAGTTTCCGCTTCCATTGGTACAACCGATATCACTTTACCTTTGCCGGTGTGCTGAAATTTAACCTTGCCCGTTACCTTGGCAAAGAGTGTGTGGTCCTTGCCCATCCCTACGTTGACGCCGGGATAGAACCTGGTTCCCCTCTGGCGGACCAGTATGCATCCGTTTGTTACGATGTTATTTTCATGGGCTTTTACGCCGAGTCTTTTGCCTGCGCTGTCGCGTCCGTTCCTGGTTGAACCCTGGGCCTTTGTGTGTGCCATTTCTACTCCACCATCCTTGATTAAATTTTTATATTTTGTATCCGGAGCGCTTTTAAATCTCTATCTTTGTAACCCTTAACACGGTAAATTTCTGCCTGTGGCCGATGAGCTTGCGGAAATTTTTTCTGCGTTTGTATTTGAATACCTTTATCTTGTCCCCTTTTAATTCCTTATCCAGGACCTCGCAGGTTATTTTTACGTTGTCAAGTTTGGGCGTGCCGACCTTTAACTCGTTGTCTTTTGCGACCAAAAGGACGCGGTCAAATACAACTTCTTTCCCTGTTGTGGGTATCACAGGCACCCTGATTACGGCGCCTACTTCCATTTTTACCTGTTTACCGCCCAACTCTACTACTGCGTACATTGTGGAGCCTCCTTATATTAATATCCTATTTTCCGGTATTGATTTATTCCTACAATCAAATGGTGAGCCGGGAGAGACTCGAACTCTCGGCAGCCGCCTTAAAAGGGCGGTGCTCTACCAACTGAGCTACCGGCCCACCTTTGTATGGTAGATTATTTGTTCTCTGGTATTTTACATAAAAAATAGCAAAAATACACCATCCATCCTTTATCTTCATGCTTTTTAAATCAGGAAAACGAGGATTTCGTCCTACTTCCTTGATTCTAAAGCAAAAACACGGATAGCAAGGGTATATTTTACCTTTTTTACGCTTAATGTCAAGTAGAAATATTCTGGCTTTAAGGTAATTGGCTTTTTTAGTCCTTAGCCAATAGCCTTTTAGCCAAATAAATTCGGTGTTCCATACATAAAATAATAGATGGACCTTGATTTTTTTATATACGGACACAATATATATTGCCTGTGCACCTACCCGCAGTATTCCAGCAGCCTTATTGCCGCGTGCCCAACCTCAAAAGGCTCCGTATCCGTGTTCTTTTCCCTGTTCATAACTTCGTAATATTCCCCGTCTATACCGGAGAAATAGGGCCTTATTATGACCCTTTTTTCACTCATCTCCGCGGTCATATAATGGCTGGCCGCTGAAAAATCCTTCCAGGATTCAAATCCGGCCTCTTTTAATATTTCCATCGCGTGCGGCTTGTCCCGGTGTTTTGCCTTCAGCACCTTTATGATTGCCCTGCCCAGTTCGTCCGCGGCCGGATCATGTTTTAAAAATTCGGTCGGCTTGCCGAAATTCAATCCGCCGTCCGGAGTTTCTATGTTGGCAGTTATAACTATTCTTTTAGGTGAAAAAAATATACTGCATGACCTCATGGCTGCACGACCTTTCCTTTATGCGTTCATTGCTGCTGTTACTTTACCACATATACCTTTCTGAGTGAAACGGCTCCTTCACATTGTATCCTTATGAAATACAATCCCCGGCCGACGGCGCGCCCGGCGGAGTTTTTAATGTTCCATTCAAAACTGTTCCACCCCGCTCCGCCGCATGTGCCTGTAATTTCGCGGACAAACTCGCCTGCCAGGTTATATACCTTTATCGTCACCGGCGCTCCGGCCGCCGCAGCGTTTACCTTTATGAAAAGCGTCTCCCCGAGGCTTACGTTGACGTAGTTTTTGTCCAGCGCCTGGGATATGCCCGGCGTGAGGGTGTGTGTCAATGTATGAGTCGATGTTATGGTATGTGTTTCTGTTACGGTTACAGTGAACGTATACGATGGCGTCTCGGTCACCGTGGAAGTTTCAGTACCCGTAGGTGTTGCCGTATATGTATGTGTGTATGTATATGTCTGCGTCTGCGACCAGGTTACAGTAAAAGTAGGGGTATCCGTGAACGTCCATGTCCCGGTCGGGGTATCCGTAACCGTCGGTGTCATGGTAAACGTCGGTGTGTCGGTTGCGGTTTCTGATTCCGTAGGTGTAAATGTCAATGTTTGCGTCAGGGTAAAAGTCGACGTAGCCGTATCAGTGGCGGTTAAGGTTTTCGTCGGTGTGACAGTTTCTGTAACAGTTTCTGTGACCGTGGTTGTCACGGTACCCGTGACGGTATATGTGGGCGTCTCAGACAAGGTCCATGTAAGCGTATGTGTCGGCGTAGCTGTTTCTGTATGCGTTCCGGTGGAGGTCCGCGTTAATGTCGGTGTTACGGTTGCGGTAACCGTAACGGTTATTGTGGCTGTATCAGTCGGTGTGGGTGTAAGCGTAACGGTTTCTGATACTGTTTGCGTAACTGTCTGTGTTACAGTGCCGGTGGCTGTCTGTGTAACAGTTTGCATCACGGTCCCTGTAGCCGTGGCTGTTACGGTCCGGGTAACGGTCGCGGTAATTGTGGACGTCACCGTTGCTGTCACGGTTTGTGTAATTGTAGCGGTTATGGTCCCTGTTGCTGTCTGTGTAACCGTAAGAGTCACTGTCGCAGTTGATGTAAATGACGGTTTTAGCGTAGGTGTGTATGTCGGCGTATTATACACCGAACATCCGTCTATACCTCTGGCCAGTATCATGTCCCTGTTCGCAGGGTCGGTAAAACCCTTTGCATTGCCGCTGCCGCCTGTGACAAGTATCCTGTTCTGGTCGTCGGTAATTATGGATATCAGTTCGTCCGCCGTACCGGTCCCGTCCGCCAGCCCCGCCAGGTACGCTATGCTGCCGTTGCTGAGCGAGCCGTCCGGTGTCCCGTCGTCAAAAAACCTCGCTATCATTCCCATTGTGTCGCCGGGCACAACCTCTGTTATGCCGCATGCCATTATCCTGTCGTTGCGGTCTATCGTGACCGCGCATCCCGTGTCAACCGATGTACCGTAAGCGCTGCCGGCCTCGGCACGGCCGTCCCCGGAGAACGAGTTGTCCGCGGTACCATCCGCCAGACACCGCCATACAGCCAGGTCCTGGGATGTTCCGTCATTGATGTTCCCGGATACTACGAGCTTGCCTGCATTATCCATGATTATGCAGTTACCTTCATAATCCCATCCTGCCTGCCCATAACTCCTTGCCCAGCCTATCCCGCCGTCAGAGGCCATGAACTTTACCAGCGTCATTTCAGTATCACTGCCGTTGGACACGGTGCCACATACTATGACGTTGTCAGCGCCGTCTATTACCAGCGAGACAGCCCTGTCATCCCCTGACCCCCCGTAATATATCCTGCCCGTGCCTCCAAATGTTGTATCGAGTGTGCCATCGTCCAGATATCTGCAAATCATCATGTCGGTGTTGCCCGACGAATTGCCCGAGTACCCGGCTACCACAACCCTGTCGAGGCTGTCCGCCACGGACTGGTAAGCCCCGTCATGGCCGAACCCGCGGCCAAAAGAGAGACTGCCGCCGTTAAACGTGGTGTCGATAGTGCCGTCAGCCAGGTAACGGCAGACTATCATATCAATGTTTTTGCCTGTCCCTGACATCCAGTCCTCTTCTCCGGTTGCCAGTATCCTGCCGTTCCTGTCAATTGTAACATTATAGAAAAAATCCTCGCCGTTACCGGGGCCGTCATGGGTTATGTAGTTTACGCTCCCGCCAAATGTATCGTCGGGATTGCCGCTGCTGTCGTAACGCCACAGGGCCGCGTTGGTGTTGCCGGAGGAATCGGTCAACGCTCCGGCGACGATTATACCGCCTCCCTGGTCTATTTTCAGGTCAAAGCCCTGGTCGTAGCCGTAATTGGAATCAAATACCCTGACCCCGTCGTTGTCAACACCGAACGTCAGGTCCGGACCCAGACAAGTCGTGGCTGTTATGGTTGGCGTGAATGTCGCCGTAGTGCTGGATGTCCAAGTATAGGTCGGGGTTGGCGTATTGGTCCATGTATACGCAGGAGTCGGCGTCCGGGTATAAGTAAATGTGGAGGTTGCCGTCGCTGGCTCGCCGCACGGTTCGTTCAGCCTGATCAGCGTCATGTCATAATTTGCAGTTGCACTCGTGTCGGAATCACCGTCGCCGCATGCAATTATGTCCCCTGTGCCGTCATAATTATATATAACAGCGTCATATACATAATCCGCGTCCCCGTCTCCGGCAGTAGCGGTCAAAATGATATAGTTTGTGTTCGAAGAACCAAAAGTCAAATCCGGCGAACCGTCGAAATTGTACCTCCAAAACGCGGACCTTGTTGATGTGCCGGAGACGCTTGACCCTGCCGCGAGTATCCTTCCCTTGTTGTCCAACATGACGCTTTCGGCAATATCATTACCGCCTGACACTCCGTTAAATGTTACAAAACCGCAGTTGTTAAAAGATGTATCCGGCGTTCCATTCGGCAGCAGCCTCCATATCACCATGTCATTGCCGTTGGCTGAGTTATTGCTAAATCCTCCCACCAGCAGCCTGCCGTCAGCAAGCACCCTGACCGACCGGGCCATGTCTACGCTGTCGGATGTTCCCACGGCGCCGTCGTGCGTGAATACACCTGATGTTCCAAACGCAGAATCCGGCACGCCGTTTTTGTCCAGTTTCCATACGGCCATATCAATGCTGTCAGCGCTCTGTTTGAAACCCGCAACATAGATGTTATCGAAAACGTCCATGGCCACAGAATACCCGGCGTCCCCTGACCCTCCGTTATAGACATACCTGCCGTCAGTGTCGAAAGTGCCGATAAAATTTCCAGTCTGGTCAAATTTCCATATGACCATGTCCATATTGGTCCCGTTGCTGCCGGAGCCTGTCACTACCAGGTTCCCGCTGCTGTCCATGGTTATGTCGTAACCTATATCGTCCGGCATGGAGCCGCCTGCAGCGCCTCCGTCATTCAGTATTCCATTACCCGAAAAAGACATGTCCGGTTTACCGTCTGAAAGAAATTTCCACACGCACATATCTATATTCGCGGTGGCGTCGCTGTTGTAACTTTGGCCGGCTACCCAGATATTGTTCGATGAGTCCGTCATCACTCCGTTTGCCTGGTCCGCCGCCGTACCGCCGCCGCCTGCACCGCCGTTATTCCAGGTAAATCCGTTCACGCCAAACGACGTATCCCTGGAGGAATCCGGGTTTAATCTCCAAACAGCCATATCATTATTCGCTCCGTTGTATAAGTAACCTGCCACCACTATCTTCCCGTTACTGTCAATTATCATCGAATTACCATAATCCGCGTTGCTGCCCGGGGCATCCGCGTAAAGCGCTATGCCCTCTCCGTCAAAAGCCGCTTTTGGCGAGACAGTACAGGTTGTCGCCAGGGACGATATCAGGTTAAACACAACGTCCCGGTAAGTGCGCGGCGTCCAGGTTATCCCGCCGTCGATCGTGGAAATAGCGACGCAGTCGCTCCCTGCAAAGGTCATATCGTCGTATATGGTGCCCACGGAAGGGTTGTTCATATTGTCAGACGCCATCAGCGTATAGTAGTTGGACGAATCGCATCCTGTCGCGTACAGGAGCGTCCTGTATGTAATTCCCGGGCTCAATGTAATTTCCGCAAAAGAGGCTTCTTTCCAGACATAAGTGCCCTCGGTGAGCGACGAGGCCGTACAAAGCGTTCCCGAGGTCATTGTTACTTTCGCTGTCTCGTTGTATATCATATAGGAAAGGTCTGTCGGCGGGCTGTTGTACTTTGAAACATAAAACGCGGCTTTGTCCACTGTCCGGCTTGAGGCCAGGTTTGTTATCTGTTCTCCCGACATGCGTGTGCCGTATACGGAGTAGACAACCGCCGGCATGGAACAATACGGGCTGCCGTAGTGGCTGCTGTCCGGGGACTCCGCCAAAAATATCGGCATCTTGTTCTGGTTGCCCCACGTTGATGCTGTATAGGTCAGAGACTGAAATGAGTTGTCTATCGCCTGGTCCTTCGGGTGCCTGTAGCTTAGCGGATTTGTGAACCCGAACGTCACGCTGCCGCTCGCGGTTGACCTCTTGATGACGATATGATATATGTTCCCTGCAGTCAGGACATAATCCGTTATATCAAATACGTTCCATCCTGCCGTCAAAATATTCTGCGTCAGGCTGATCAGGTACGTCCCGCTCGGGCTGCCGGCCGTATCCGCCTGTATTCCCACCGTATAATCCCCTGATGTCGTTACAGACAAGGCATAGACATGCAATTTTGCCGCCGTCAATCCGGCGGCAGGCGCCCTGAACCTATAGGAAAGTTGTTTTACGGAATCATCTATTGCAAAACTGTATGTCAGGTCATCCTGTATGCACATGTTCCCGATATCGGCACGCAGACCCGTAACGCATGCTATGGTTATGGTTAGTGATAAAAATATGTTCCTAATAAAATTCATTTAAACCGTACTCCTCCTTTATACCCTGCTATTTTATGCAGGAGTATTAACACAATATTATATTACTTTTATTAGCAAATATGTCAAAATCGACCGTCTCTATTTTGTGACGACCACCTTTTTCGTGGTTTTTCCATCCGGCTGGCTTATGACTATAAAATACATTCCCCTGCCGACCTTTTTGTTTGAGTTATTGGTCCCGTCCCAAAACGCCTCGTAATTACCCGCGCTAAGATCATATTCATAGAATGACCGCACCTCTTCCCCGCTTAAGTTAAATATCTTTATCCACGTTTTACCGGAAGTCGTTACCTTATAAGACACCTTTAGCAGGTCGCCGTTGGCGGTGTTTATATAGTTTTTGTCCGTCTTTGCAACCTCCACCCGGGTTGGAGTCGAGGCCGGCGGCGTCAGGTTGGGAGTCTCTGTCCCGGTAAAAGTGTAAACCGGCACCGGAGTGTATGTCTTTGTAAAAGTATCCGCAGGTACAACAATAGTCGCCGAGTCCGTAGGCGTATCTGTCGGGACTATCACCGTGGTCGTATTGGTGGGGGTATCTGTCGGGATGACAGGCGTAAACGTGTCTGTTTCCGTTATTGTCAAGCCCGGCGTCAAAGTAAATGTCAATATTGCCGTTATTGTAGAAGTAAACGTAACGGTAGGCGGCGGCGTCCCCGTAAAAGTCGGCGTCCCTGCGTCCGGTGTATCGGTCTGCGTGGGGCTCATTGTGGGCGTCAGCGACCATGTTTGGATTACAGTCGGAATCTGATTTATTATTACCTGGTTTGATGTGGATACCCCCGATGTCACGCTCATGGTGTTCTCAACAGCTGAGGCACTCGCGGTAAAATGCACAGTGCCCGCACCCGTTGCCGTGTATACCCAGGTAAAATTGCAGGACGAACCTTCGGCAAGCGCGGAAACATAGGAAGGGACCGGACCGTAATAATATGACGCACTGCCTGTGCCGCTTACCCCCACGCTGCCGGGCTGCAGCATGACCAAGGAGATGTTACCGTCGTTGACCACAGTGAGCACGAGAGTTATGTACTGGAGCATGTCAACCGTTGCAGGCTCCGCCGTCAAAGACGAAGTAAGTTTTCCGCCCTTTACGTTCTGGACCACGACAGCGTTCCTGACGATTGCGGAATCCGAACTTACGGATGCTTTATTGGTAATGGTTGTGCCCAAATTTATCATACCGGGCTGCCCCGCCGCCTCTATGTACATGGACTCTGTCTGCGGTGCCGCCATCAGTGGCAGCGTCATGCTGACATTTTTTCCAGCTACAACAGGATACCCTGAATCAGCCCATACATTAATAATAGTCAGACCTTCAGGCATCGTATCCTCTATATAGGTGTATGGCCGGGCTATCGTATTGCTGAAATTTGTGACGTTGATAATATAGGTGAATGTTGTCCCCTGCATTACATCCATGATGTCCGCGCTCTTAGTTATACCAAAAGCCATTATCGATACAACAGGCATCGCCGGGATGGCGCTGAAAGCCGTTCCATTCTGGCTCTCTGTAATATTCAGGGTGTAATCACCCTCCACGCCGGGCATTGTAGCACCCGGCCCAAATCCCGCTTTGCTTCCATAAACTATTTTTATGGATTCTCCGTTGTTCAAAGCAATCCCGGTTATTGTCACCGTCCGTGAATCAACAGATATATTTGAAACGGGCACCTGTGACAAAGCCGTCATGCCGTTCATTATAAAAGCCTCTATATAGCCCGCGTCAGCCGCGGCCGTTGATGGATAGATTGGAAAATCAGATGGAAAGGTTATTGCGATAGAACCATTTGTCCATATAATGCCGCCCGTGGCGTAACGTATGTCCAGTTCAACACCGGCGGACATCGGCCCCTGTACATTATTATTAACGTAAGCGGTTCCCGCGGCATAAGCCGGAATTACCATCGCTAAAAGTATTAGCCCGAGTATTGCCCTTTTCATTTATTTTCATCTCCCATTCTTATAGCGGCATCCAGTACCTTTTCGCCGTAGTATGAAGATACCGCGCTCCCAAAACCCGCGGATATCACCATGAATTTATTTTTTAGCGCGCTTTTGACCGACCCATATTTATCAGACCCGAGCCCGGCTTTAACCGCCTTTAACCGCGCCAGCATCAGGCATGACAGTCCGTCGGCTATAGCTGTATCCATGTCGCCCATGATATCCCCGCCGGTCAGGTTTTTAAAGAACCTCTCCACGTCCATCGAACCGTCGGCGCGCAGGTTTCCCTCGCTGTCCCAGTTCGTGTTGCGCAGTATGCGGGAAGAGAGTGCCGACTTTTCGAGGGTCTTTAACATCATGTTATCGAGAATCCTCTGCGCAACACCCCGGGAGGCCAACTCCGCGGCAAGCACTTTTCTCATTTCCTCGTTGAGGCTGATTATGGCGGTTATGGTATTTTCGTTCAAAAAATCATCATAGACCAATTCCGGCATCGCAGGTGCAGTATTTTTTATCACCGGCTGCTGCACGGGCTTCGCGTCAGCCATTTCCACAGTACTCAACTGCATGAACCCGGGCAGAGCCTCTGTTTCCATCTCCGGCGGTTCCTTTTTTTCAACCTCAGGCAGGCCGATTGAGATCATGTCTTCCGGGTTGTTTTTGTTTATTGACATTTCGTCTTTTGCCATGATGGTTTTGCCTCAAACCTTTCCGGCGTCAATTATGGCGTCCACAACCGAGCTTTCTATCTCCCATTCAAGATACTTCCGGTAATCTCCGTTTTCTTCACGGTTATATGCGTGCACGGCCCTGATGAGGCCGCGGTTCCCGGCCGCGATCAGCATCGCAAACGTAATCCCGGACGTCCGGTAGCGGTTGGCGATGCTGATAACATCCTTTAACCCTGCCTCTATCAGGTATTTCTGCGCTTCTTCCTTTTTTGATCCGCCTGACTGCGCCTTGATAATGGCGGCCTCCAGTTTTGCCGGTGACATAACCTTCATGCGCGACACGATTATCAGGTATTCCTTTAACTCACGTTCGTCTATGCTTATCAGTTTTACCTTCATGTCATTTCCCCCTGTTTGAATTTTCCGGCCCGCTTACCGCTTCCATCCACTCCAATAACCTGCAAAGGTCTACCTTGCCCTCCTGCAAAAATTCGCCGTGCTGCTTTAGGAATTTGTTGAACGTCGGCAGTGATACCTTAAAAATTTTTGCGGCCTCGGTCTTCCTTATCAAGTCTTCCATGTGATAACCTCATATTGTTTTTTGTAATATTTCATTATTATATGCCAGCAACTATCATGCCCCGACAGGGATATATAATTAATGACGTTTTATGGCTCTATTTCGGTTGGTGAAATCAAAATGTCGTCTTTTTTGACATACTGTGAGTGTTTACGACAGCGGTTTTAATACTGTTTTATGGCGTTGACAACTTTTTTTGAACCTGCTTTTGTGCCTATTACAAACCGGTATTTATTTATTGCGTACAGGTCAGCCTCTTTCATGTCATTTATGGCGCTTAAGCATTCTACAATGACAGGCACCGCGGCCTCAGCTTCGACCCTGGTATCAAATTCAAATATGAAATAAAGCATGGACCCTTCGCTGCTCATAAAGATATGCTTGCTGAAAGCGACGCCGCGCAGGCCGAAACAAAATTCCAGCAGTCCCCGTTCTACTATGTTCGACGGTGTCGGCGTGCCTTTTATCCCCCTGGAATTCATGTAGTCGACGATCGAGTCCATGTCCTTGGGTTCTTCCCTTTTGAACAGGGATATATTTTCCATCGGGTTTTTTTTGAAAAAATCAAAAAAACCGCTCTTATTCCCCTCTTTGGCCGCCTGATTTTTTTCCGCAGTTTTCACAGGTGTTGCAGCGGCTGCGACCGCGCTCTTTTGCGCCGCAACGGCTGCCGTTGCCGCGGTCCATAAAATAAGCAGGCAAAAAACCGCGGCTGCTGTCCTTTTATCCTTCATTTTCCCTCCGGGTAAAATTTAGAGTCCGTTTCACAGCCTGTGCAACTTGCTCCGGCGTTATGTTCCTCATGCACTGCCCGTCGGCGCAACTCACCGCATCGCACGGCCTGCATGCAGAACCCGCTGTCAGAACTACGGTGTTTCTGTCAGGCAGGGCCCACCGTTTTTCGTTCGTCGGGCCGAAAAGGCCTATTGTTTTTAACCCCAGGGCCACGCCGATATGCCTGACCCCGGAATCATTGGATACCAGTAATCTGCCGTGTGCCATGATTGCGGCCAGTTCGCGCAGTTTGACGTTGGGTACCATGAAAAGGTTATCCATTTTTTCGGCCTTAATCGATGCCGCATCCGCCTCGTCACCCGGCCCCCATAACACAATAAAAGGCGATTTTCTCGTGACGGTGCGGGCCAGTTCTATCCAGTGCGCCACCGGCCATTTTTTTGCAGTCCATGAAGCCGATATGCATCCCAACACCGCTTTGCCGGCTTCTATTTTGTTTTCCGTATAGAACGCCATGCCACGCGCCAGTTCTTCATCGGACAGTTTCAGAACCGGCACGGGGTGCTCCGGGACGTTTTTGATGAATTTTTCGACAAGTCTCATGTGGTTTTGCGCGGCGTAACGGACCTCGCCGTCTTCCCTGACACGGACAGAATAGAACGGGTTGTATATCCACCTGCGCAGGCGGCCTATGTAAAACCCAATTTTTTGCCCGGCGTTCACGAGCATGGATACGTAAGCCGAATAGTAACTTGATTCAAAATCAATGAAAAGGTCGTATGCCGGGTCGAGCTCTTTTTTTATTTTAGCCGCGTTCTGCATGACGCCGACCCAGCGGGGTTTGGTATGCTTTTCCTCAAATACTATGAGCCTGTCAATGTATGGGTTGTGGAGCAGTATTTTTGAAGCGGCGGCGCCTGCCATGTAGTGGATGACCGTATCCGGATGCGCCTCTTTGACGGCTTTTACAGCCGGAGTTGTCAGCAGGGTGTCGCCTATCGCTCCGAGGCGGAAAAAAAGGACTTTCATTTAAAACTGCCCGTCCCTATTGTGATAACGTCAATGACGGTGCCGCCCCGGTACAACCCGGCTGTCGCCGGCCACAGGAGCCCTGTCCGTATTATCCCCTCGTAAAACCTGTGTGTTTCCCCGAGCCCGATGAAACCCGGGCGGCATAAAACAAAAAACGTTGTTTTCCTGTCCATAACATACCTCCCGTTTTTTAATTTAAAAGTCAAAAGTAAAAGCGTCTTTTTTTATCCGCTTTTGACTTTTGACTTTTAAATCAATGACAGTGTTTTAAAAAACCTTAGATGTCGTGTTTGTAGTATGTTTTTATGCCGTCGTACAGTTTGATGTTGGCATAACTGTCAAATGCCGACTGTACCGCCGCTTTGATTGACCTGTTGTGCAGCATAAACCGGTAATGTTCCGGCATGGACGCGCCCGTGTGGCCTTCCATGGTGTCAGTCGTATAGGGGGTATTCAGCACCCATATATTCGAATTTTTTATCCTGAAAACGCTCATGAACGAATACGCCCTGTTCACCAGGGCGATGCGTTTGCCGCCCTGTATCTCGTATTTTATAAATACGTTCTCGCGGACCGGTTCCTCCGCCCTGTTATATGTTACCATGTTGACTTTTATTTCTTCCTTTAATTCCTCGACCTCAAAGTGCTTTTTCAATTCCCTGGCAAACCCCACGGTCAAAAACATGTATTTCCTGTTCTTTAACATCGTGTTGAACAACGCCGAGTAATCCTCTTTTTTTGCCGACTGCTCGGTCAGTATCACTATCTTGTCCCTGAAGCTGTGCTTGTCGGTCATATATGCCGGTACTCCCAGCATCAGGAAATACTGGGCCATCATCTCATCGCCCTCGGTATTTGCCGCCCTTATCATGGGTACCGTAAATATTTTCCCGAAATGTGAGAACCTGTCCATCTTGCCGGTCTTTTCTATGAGTTCCTCGACGAGCGGCCTGATGAGTTTCTGCGGCAGTATCCCGGCGCAGAACAGTATGACCTCCTGGGCGCCGCCCAGTATGGACTGGTACAATTGTTCCGCGTATATCTGCGGCGTACACATGTAGGGGTCAAACCAGGCCTTTTTTACCTTTTCCGGCGCCAGATTTTTCATGTACCTGAAAAACATCGCTCCGTAAGTCGGCATGAACCTGGCTTCCTTGAAATTTCTGGTCTCGGTACCGGCGCTTATCTCGTCAAATAGGGGTATAAGTTTTTCGAGGTCGTAACCCCTCAAATGGAACCGTTCGTACCACTGGGGAAATTTCAATATCAAATTAACGTTCTTGTTCACTTTTTTAGCCGGTTCTATTACATATTTTTTTGCCGCCTCGCACATCAACTTGCCGCGGTAATCGCTCCAGCTCTTTTTGCCCCTGCCCTTTTTGCACTCCGGACATTCGCAGTTGGTAAAGAACCAGTCGTCTATTATTATCTCATCAAATATCTCCGCCGTAAGTTCAAACACCTTTTTCATCTTTTTATTCGCTTCGCGGTCGCTATAGCAGCCCGTGGCGGATGGAGTTTCGTTATATTTCTGCCTGTCGGAAAAATGCGTGGTTGTTACGCCTCCCGACACCATATACCCTTCCTCTATGAGCGCCTCTCTGGCGCTCTGGAGCAGCATTTTGTCCGCGGTATAGCCGTCGCGGTAAGTCTCCAGATAAACCTTTTTGACCGAGAGCGGAGCAAATATCTTCATATACCTGACGATATCAGCGCCGTAATCGCGCACGTCAAAAGCGGTAAAATATATTGAATAGAAGAAACTTTTGGGTTCTACGGCATTTCCTTTGAAAGGGGTATAGTCCTTTATAATAGGGTCTGCGGGAACACTCATAGGCCATTTGCCGAGCGGCCTCAAGTTAGCGGCAGGGTAATTCAAACTGTCTGTGAATTCTTTGGTCTTGACGGAAGCCATTTTTGCTCACCTTCTTATAACAAATGACATTATACTACCATCAGGTTAGGAAAACAAGGGCTAAGAACCGCCTTACAAAAACAAAAAACCCGGCATTTCTGCCGGGCTGTTTGTCATGTATTTTTGCAGTTAATTACTGTGTCTATTGCACTCTCTTACCGATCATCCGGGGTTGTTTCAGTTTCCGAGACCTGTTCCTGTGTTTGTTCCCCTGTTTTCTTGCTTTGCTTTTTCAGCATGGCCTTTAACCGCTGACTTTTTGCCTGACGCTTTTCATCCTGCGCTGCTTGCCTGTATGCGCCTTCCTGCCCTATTATTGCGTCCACCACTTCCTTCTGCTTATCGCTCAATTTTCCATAATTTGCTGGATTGTCCCCGTACATTTTTTTCATATTTTCTATGCGTTTTAACCTGCGCTCGATTTTATATTTTTGGTGTTTGCCTGATTTGCGCATCTCCCTGATGTATTCTATCTTGCCGCGCAGGTCGTTTATCTCGCTGTAGCGTTTTTTGTACAAAGACCCCATCCTGCGGGCCCTGTCCGGCCTGTGCAATGTTTTTATTACCTTTGTCTCTTCGTCTTTGTTCAGCACTATTTTGTGCAGGACATTGCCGTCCATGTCGAGCCCCGAGACCTCGACCGCCCCCTCGTAGACTCCAAAAGACGGGTTATCCCCGTCCGCGTCAACTATAAATTCAGTACCCTTTACGGCGGCCATTGCCATTTTTGTGCGGACCGTGAACTCCTCTTTTTCCGTCAACTTTTTTACTACTGCCATAACCTTGCCCTTTATCAGTTCCACCACCGTCCTCTTTTTTGACGTCCCGGTCAGGTTCTTTATTGTCAATTTGGAATTTTTGTCCAGTTTCAGTATGGTTGCGTCGTCAAAGACTATCTCCAGTTTTCCGTCGCTGCCGGTTATGGCCGTATCGCCCGCATAAAGCGGTACATAAATGTCCTGTACGGCTTCTGATATTTCCGTGCCTTTGCGTTTTAACTCACACTCGCCCTCAAAATCATTTATGTAAGCGATGGAATATGACTCGTCCCCTTTTACGGTGGTCTCAGCCCGGGCCGGCGCGCAGTAAAATACGGCTGTCACCGCCAAAAAGAGTATTGCCATTACGGTTTTTAGATTATTCATGCCATCTCCCCGTTTTATGATTCATATATTTTATTGTTTTGCCGTAAGTATTTGACGCATTTGCGGTCAGGTATGTTGCATTTATTATTAATCGCCTCATATCCGGAGGTCCTGCCCGAAAAACTGTGTCGCGTCGCGGCGCCACTGTTCTATCATGGACGAGGTCATGGATTCCACGGGGTTGTAGTCGTCCGTTATCATGACATCCCCGTCAGGGACCTGTGCGTCAATATACCCGGCAAGCGTTGCCGGGCTTTCCTGCGAGGCCATGAGCACCAGGTTTGTCAGCCCGAAACCAGCCGCAAAAACCTTTACCTGCGGGAAGGCCGCGCGCAGCGTCTTTGCCTGAGCGCTTAAAAATTCGTCAAATACGGTGTTCCCCTTCGCGTCCCTGTTCATCCTTCCCACGGAATTGACAGCCAGCAGGCCGCCCTCTTTCAGAGCCGACCTTAACTCCGTGAAAGCTTCAAGCGAAAAGATGTACTGATATATCGAGTGGCCGGAAAACGCGTCCACGAGTATCACGTCGTATTTTTTTCCGCATGTGCGGACGTAATGCCTGCCGTCGTCTATGACCACGGGGCCCCTGTATTTGAAATATTTGCGCGCCGCGTCCGCGATGGCCGGGTCTATCTCCACAACGTCGGGTATTATGCCTGTTTTATTCAGCCTGTGGGGGAGCGCTCCGCCTCCGAGCCCTATGACCAGAAAATCCTTCGCCCCTTTTTTTGACAGGGCCGCCTGTTCCATCATATCAATATAACCGAATATGAATTCACCCCTGTCCATGTCGTATCCTGTCTGGCAGGCGCCGTCAGCAACCAGGTACCTGGTACCCGCTTCGTCCGCTATCTTGAAATTTGTATAAGCGCTTTGTTTGGCGTAGACAACGTTGAACCTGCGGCCGTATGTCTGCTCGTTTGAGGAGAGCAGTAACAGCACGGCCACAACCGCCAGCAGGACGACAGAGACGGCTTTTTTTCCGGACATGAACAACTTGACCCCTGCCGTGAGCGCCAGTACCAGTGCGCACAGCTGTATAATCAGCCTGATTCCTATGTTCGGTATCAGGAAATATCCGGCAGTTATCGCGCCGACGAAACTTCCCGCTGTCGATACCGCGTAGAGCGTACCGGCGGTAACACCCAGTCCTTTGATGTCGTCCGAGGCTAGCCTGACCGCGTACGGCGATACCATTCCCAGTATCATGAGAGGAGGGAAGAACAGTATGAAGGAAGCCGCCAGCGCGCCGGTGCGCGACCCGAGCGGGTCCGTGAATTTCAGGACAGGGGCTGTCCCCGCCTGCATCAGCAGGAAAAGCGCGGCGGATGAAAGCACGAGGTAATACATTATCTTCTGTTCCGGGAATTTGTCGGCCATCATGCCGCCCGCAAAATATCCGGCTGCAAGCGCCAGCATGGTCACGCCTATGAGTGCGGACCAGACATATACTGTCGTGCCGTAATAAGGCGCTATGATGCGCGTGCCCAGTATCTCGAGCACGAGCACGGCCGCGCCGGTGACGAAAACGGTGAAAAAGATGTAGGCGCGTTCAAACTTGTTCATAATAGCCTCCATATATGCGGAATTGTCTCAAAAAACAAGACTTGATTCTAATTGTAATACACACTCTTATCCGTATACTTTAACTCACCGCTATTTGAGACAAAGCCCTTGCCTTATTGAGACGTCTTACCTGAAACTACGCTCTTGCCCTTAAAATGGTTATCCTCCCCGTCACTCCCCTGCACGGGTGCAGGTCCGCGAAAACAACCGTTTTTAAATTGACGTTACCGGAACTCAAATATTTAACCACACTCTCTTCCGTTACCTTTTTCATGTATACAGCTTCAACGCTGTTGTATATCGCGAGCTTGTTATAGATCGTTTTGTCCTCTGTCATTGCCATGATGCCGTTCGCGGGCCTGTAATCCGACATGAAAGCTATATCGCAGACAGCATCCGTCTTTACGGCAAGGATGGACCCGGGCAGGATGGCGGGTATCGAGGCAGCTGCCAGTGATACCGCGTTCTCGTGGTCCATGCCCGTGGATATACGGCACGGCTCCTTTTCATGCCTTGAAATGTCAGTTTCCGCTTTCCTGATTATGTCCGCCATGACCCGGACGGTCTTTGCGGGATATTTCCCAACTGACGTCTCGCCGGACAGCATCAGTACGTCTGCGCCGTCTAAAACGGCGTTATAGATATCGGTTATCTCGGCGCGCCCCGGGTATGGGTTCTCTATCATGGACTCCAGCATCTGTGTTGCCACTATGCATATTTTGCCCTTCTCATTCGCAGCAGTTATGAGTTTTTTCTGTATCTCGGGTATGCGCCTGTAACCCGCCTCCACCGCCATATCGCCGCGGGCCACCATGATGCCGTCGCACTCATCCAGTATTTTTGAAGTGTATTTCAAAGCTTCTGGTTTTTCCATCTTTGCTATTATCAGCGGCCTGTGCCTTCCCTTTATGGCCTTTTTGAGTTCGATTATGTCCTGCGCGCTCCTCACAAATGAGAGCGAAACTATGTCCACACCCTGTGACAGCCCGAACTTCAGGTTTTCCCTGTCCTTTTTTGTCATGGCTGATACCGGCAGTACCACGCCCGGCAGGTTGACGCCTTTGCGACGGGTTATCTCACCGCCCGCGGTCACGGCGCAGAGGATATCGGTACCTTTTACCCTGTTGACCCGCAGCTGCACAAGTCCGTCGTTTATGAGAATTTTTTGCCCGGGTTTGACGTATTTGTAAAGCCCGGGAAAATCAATGGCAATCTCTTTGTCTTCACTTTGGACATTTGAGTCATGACTTTTGACTTTGAGGATATCTCCCCGCTTCACGTTTACCGTTCCTTCAAAGTTGCATACTCGTATCTTTGGCCCCTGCAGGTCCTGCAAAATGGCTACGGCACGCCCGGACTTTGTCCGCGCCTTTTTTATGTTATCTATGAGCTTTTTAAAGGAGGCGTAGTCCCCGTGTGAAAAGTTTAGCCGGAAGACGTTTACTCCGGCCGAGATGAGCGACAATATCTGCCCGTATTCCGAACTGGCCGGCCCGAGTGTTGCTATTATTTTTGTTTTTCTCAAAATAAAACCTCCTGATGTACTGCGGGTATTTACCCGCGTTTGTTCAGCTGACCGTTCGCACCCTGAAATGGTGCGGCTACATAAAACCAAAACTGCCGTTTTAAATCGTTTCCTTTCCTATCCATTTCATGTAATCCGCGCCGCCTTTTACGATAGGCAGGGCTATTATCTCCGGCACTTCGTACGGGTGCAGGCTTTTCACTGTTTTTATCAGTTTGTCCATCAGGGATGTTTTTGTCTTCATGACGAGCAGTATCTCCCCTGCTTTTTCCACTTTGCCCTTCCACCAATAGGTCGACCTGACGCCCTTGATCTCGTTGACGCAGGCGGCAAGGCGGGAGGATATGACTTTCTTTATAATAATGTCCGCGGTCTTCTGTTTATCCACAGTCACAAAAACAACAACATGTTTTGCCATATTACCCCCCGTTAAAGTATTGAAGCCACAAGCCATAGGCCTTAAGTTAAGTAAAACAAGGAATAAATATATCAAAGCCTTTTAATCCGATAGTGTCTGTTTTCATGAGTCTTGTGACCCAGGGTCTGAAAACCCCTGGGCCCTGGACTCGTTTTAAGATCTATTCGCTAACAACCCTGTCCCTGCCCTTTTTCTTGGCCTTGTAAACATTGTCGTCCGCGCGTTTTATGGCTTTGTCAATGCCGTCGAGCCCGTGCTTTGACGAGGCAACGCCTATGGACATGGTGATTTTTATTGATTTTGATTTGTACGAGATGCCCTGCTTTTTGACGGCTTTCCTTATCCTCTCGGCCTTTGATACAGCCTCTTCGTCCGTCTTGCCGCGCAAAAACACTATTATTTCCTCGCCTCCGTACCTGCATACCACCCCGTCCGGCAGGGCCGTGTCCCTGATTATCTGCGCCACCCTGTGCAGTACCTCGTCGCCTGCAGCGTGGCCGTGGGTGTCGTTAACGTCCTTAAAATGGTCGATGTCGCACATCATGACCGAAAATTCCCTGCCCAGATCGACGTCAGCCACGCCGCTTATAATGGAATCCATGAATTGGCGGTTGTATATTTTAAGGAGCGGGTCGTAATGCGCCTTGTGGCTCAGGCATGACACCCAGTGCGCGAATATCCCGACCAGCATTATGAGCGCAATCACGGGCATCATCAGTTTCAGCTTGTAATATGAGCCGTCAAACACGAGGCACAGGTGACAGTAATACGTCAGCAGCGATGCCGCAACTATTATGGAGCCGTAATTGTGTTCCTCCTCGATGTTCAATATGGAAAAAATAATGGTTAAAACCATTATGACGAGGTTCAATGGGAGCGAATACCGTGTAAATACCTCCGCGAACCGCCTCACGTTTTTTACAAATGCGGAGTAAGGGTCGGCGCCGGCCCGGTAAGCTTCGGAAAAAACCAGAAAAAGCGACAGGTATATCACTGTGATGCCAACCGCCGTCCATAACGATACCGCCTTGCCCTTGCCGTAATTGACTGTCGGCCCTGACAGCATGACCGCGAGCAGGGCTGCGTTCATCACCGTAAAAAGAAACTGGAGGGGGAAATTACCCGTGAACATCTCGCATCTTTGCAGGAAATTGAATTTAAAATTGGCCAGCCTGAATTCGGGGAAAAAGGGGGTGGCGACTGTCATATAGCAGAACATGACCGCCGCGACAGCGCCCGCGGACAACAGCAGGCGGAATTTATAGATTTTGGGGTATGATATGGCGGCGATAAATACCATAAAACACGAAATAACCGTCAGGACCACGTTGTACCAGAATTTGACGCTGTCAATTGACATCAGCGCGGTCAGTTCTTTTTTCCAGAATCCGAACAATATCTCCATGACCAGCATGGCCGCGGCGGCCGTGATTACATACTCTATGCGGTAACGTTTCAGAAATGAATTGAATGAGGTATCCATGACAATACGATAACAAAGCGCGGGTTAAATGTCAAATCCCTAAAAAAGCGGCTGCCCCTTGCCGAACCCCATCCAGAAAAATATCACTATCAGGGAGATGATGACAGCAAACGTATAGGGTTTGGTCTCGAACTGCGCGAAAGGCTTGTTGAGCAGGATGAGGAACGCGTTTAAAAGCATGACGAACCCGGCGAAATAAACCAGTGTGTCGCTTTTAATGAACAGCGCCAAAAAGTAGAAGCCCGCCGTTATGAAATGGGTCCAGATGATGGGCAGTCCGAGGTACGCCACGCTGTCTTTTTTGTCCTTTATGTCGCCGGCCAGGTCATAGACCGAGAGCCTGATTATGCCCGCAATCCCGAACAGCAGCAGTATCCATACCATCCCCAGCCTCTCAAAACCGAAATAATACAGATAAACCGCAGGCGCGATTATGTAGACCAGAAAATCCACAAACCCGTCCAGTATCCTTCCGGACATCCTCTCCATTTTCAAAAGTTTCGCAAAGACACCTTCCATGCTGTCAACCAGCATCGCCACGAACATGAAAGCGATCGCGTTCTCAAACCTCTGGAAATGGGAGTGCAGTACGGATGCCAGCGCGAATGCTATGCCGGTCAGCGTAATAGCGTCAAGCCAGTTGAGTTTTACGATAAGGATTCCTTTTATCCCGTGATTTTTAGACTTTTTTTGCTTTGTCATTTCCGCACCGCCCTGCTTATATTTTGTCTCTAATTTACTACCGGCACGCCGTTAAGTCAATATCAAAAACGTCCGGGCAGAAACGCCATCCGTCCGTTCAAAACACAACTACAACCTCCCGGACTGCATGATTATCCGGACGCCCGTATTCACGGTTCTATGACGGCATATCCGCCGCCCGTGTTTCTGACCACAACCGGCACGTCAGATTTATCAGGTATTTGCTTTTCAACACTCACCCGCCAGCCGGCGTAAAATTCCATGACCTGCGCTTCGATAGGGTCGCCCGCCCAGATTACCGCGCTATTTCTTTTCCCCGGCCCATTGTATTTTACGAATTCCGCCAGTTTTCCGTTCTGATCCGGCGGCGATATGACGAACCCCGCTGCGGATGCCGCAGATATAACCGCCCAGACAATCAGAATCCCGGTAACAACCGCTTTTCCGCCACTTTTTTTGATTGTTGCAACCGCCGATACGGCAAGGACCACGGACAGAATAAATGCCGTTGTACCTCCTATCCTTCCGGATCCGTAAGCAAGGCTGATAACGGGTGCCGCTGCAAATACAAATACCGCAATGGGGGTGCCCGCATTACCGGCCCATGCCGCTATTGCCAGACACGACAGGGGTATTACAGGCAGGAAATAGTTTATATAAGGAGTTATGAACAGGTATATAAAAACCATCCACACCGCAAGGAATATAAACAACATCAAGGAAGTGAAATTCTCCTTTTTCCCGAGAGCACAGCGCCCCCATGCCGCGGCTGCCGCAGGCAGAGCCGGCCACAGGTATCCTGTGCCTCCGATAAAAACAGCCGCCCAGAACGCAAATGCTGATATGCTCTTTCCGGAAAATAGCTCCGATAACCCCCCGCCGGAAATCCTGCCAAACGTGTTGTTTCCCATCTCAAAACCGATTGTATTGACTCCGCTCACAATTGTGCCGAACACAAACCAGCACAGCAACGCCAAAAATGGCGGTATGAACAGGTGCCATATTTCCCGCGGCTTGAACGGCCACGGCCTGACGAAATATAAAGCGGCGGCCGCCGGAACCAGCAGCGCCAGGCCGAACCATGTTTTTATCAGCACCGCTGCCGAGCACCACAATCCGGCCAGCCTGATATTACCGGCCGGGTCCTCCGTTCCTTTTTCAAAAGCCTGTGACAATTCCCAGGCCGCAGCCATAAGGCATGCGAGTAACGCCATGTCAAGCGTGCCGCAGCGCGCGTAGAGTATCGAATGTTTCTGGAAAGCACCCAACACAAAAATTGCTGACGCCGCCGCAGCGCTCTTACTCAACCTCCAGGCCAGCAGGATAAAATAAAACCACATGATACAGGCTGACGCCAGGGCCGGAAGCCTTACAGGCCATTCTGCGGTTGTACCCGCGGCTTTTAACAGCAATGCCTGTATCCATATGAAAAACGGCGGTTTATCGTAAAACGGGCCTCCTTTCCATACAAGCGGGAGCCACTCGCCGTCAAAGGCGGCGCGCGCGGCGATGGCGCCGTAGTTGGCTTCGTCAAGGCTTAACAGTCTGAAACTGTTCAGTGTTGGTAACAGCAGGATAAAATAGGCCGTAACCATGAGGAACGCCGCAAGTACCGGCGGCTTTTCTTTTTTTCCCACAATTACCCCCTTTTTTTTCATATTAACCTGCCGGACTTTGTAAGTCAATTACATATCTGCCGCCAAAAAAATCACTGATGATATAAAACAAGCGCGGAACCGGAACAATAAGCAGCAGAAAATGACGCGATGGAGCGAAGAAAATTTGATTAAGTACAAAATCAAACCGCAACGGCTTTTTCCCGGCTCATCTCAATTCCTCATTTTTTTCTCATTTTTGGTTGTTTTATGTGCGGCTTTACAGTATTATATTTCCATGCGCAACAACATCATTCACCCCGGCGCGGATGAACTCGTATATGAGATACGCGAGATAGTTGAGGTCGGGAACAGGATAGAAAAAACAGGCATACCTGTCATATGGGAAAACATAGGCGACCCGGTGGCAAAGGGCGAACAGGTCCCGCAGTGGATAAGGGACATAGTCTCCGACACCGTCAAAAACGACAACAGTTCCTACGGCTATTCCCCTACAAAGGGCCTGCTTGCCACGCGTGAGTACATAGCGTATGAACGCAACATCGAGGGCGGGGCGCAGATCGTACCGGATGATATCCTTTTTTTTAACGGCCTGGGCGACGCGATAGCCACCATCTACACATACTTAAACCCTCATTCCCGCGTCATAGGCCCCAATCCGGCGTACTCCACCCACTCCTCGGCGGAGGCGGCGCATGCCGGCAGCCATCACATCACCTACAGGCTCAACCCGGCCAACAACTGGTACCCGGACCTGAATGATATGAAAGAAAAAATAATACAACATCCGGAAATCAGCGCGATACTCATAGTCAACCCCGACAACCCGACCGGCATGGTATATTCACAGGACGTCATAAGGCAGGTTGTGGAGATAGCGCGCATGTTCGACCTGTTCATCATATCGGACGAGATATATTCAAACCTCTGTTACGGCGGATCCGTGCACAAAAAACTCGCCTCCGTCATAGGCGACGTACCTGGGCTCGCACTGCGCGGTATTTCAAAGGAATTCCCCTGGCCCGGCGCGAGGTGCGGCTGGGTCGAGTTCTACAACACGACAAAGGACCCGAAATTCGCCAGGTATGCCAGGACCATCATGGACGCCAAGATGCTCGAGGTGTGCGCCACAACCCTGCCCCAAAAGGTCCTGCCAAAAGTCATGGGCGACCCAAGGTATTATCCTTACCTGGAACAGCGCTGTGCCAAATACTGGGAAAAATCAAAAGCCGCCCACGCTATTTTCTCAAAGATACCCGGCCTGACGGTCAATCCGGCCACAGGTGCTTTCTATATTACGGTAATGTTCAACGACGGGGTACTGAAAGAAGGGCAGTCGCTCAAACCGAAAAACAATCAGGCCGCCGCCATCATAGAACCCCTGCTAAAAACCGACAAGCTCGACAAACGTTTTGTCTATCATTTGCTGGCCTCTCGCGGTATATGCGTGGTCCCGCTCTCTTCGGGGTTCAACTCGGATTTTTACGGTTTCAGGATGACGCTGCTGGAACCGGACATGGACAGGTTCATGCACATAACTGACATGCTTGCGGATGCGATAAGGGAATACATAAATTCATAAAAAGTCACAGTTTTTTAGGTCATTGACAACCCCCACTTTTATTGTTAGAATATTGCATTATATAACTTTCTTCACGGAGGATAACTGTGAAATCTAAAGGCTTGTTAAAGGTATTTCCATTAATAATACTGTGCTTTCTGCTGGTATTGGCCGGCTGCGGCTCCCGGAAAATAGACAAAAAAAAGCTCGGTATGATCAATTCGTTTGAGGTGATACCATCCGAGACCGCCATTGGCGATTTTGACCTTGTAACCAACGGTTATGTGAACCTGGAACAGATAAAAAAGTTCTCCTCCAACGGCAAATTCTCGGCAAAAGCCACATTTTCCATACCGGCCGATTTTCTGACCACGACACAGGCGGCAAAGACCCAGACCTGGATTGCCGGTGTATCAATGGGCATCAATACCCTCACACCGCTCAAGGTCACGGACTGGACTATATTTAAAAAATTTGCAGTGGACGTATATAACACCGAACAGACCTCGCCGGATATGTTCATAAAGATTATTGACCAGCACGGCAAGGAATTTTTAGCGCAGTTTCCCGTCAAACAGGGGCGCAACAAATTCGAAATCTTACTCGAAGATGCCAAAACAGCCAGGATAGACACCTCGGCCGTTGTTTCGTTCACGCTCTACCTCGACACAAAGGGCCAGTCAAAAGACGTTGTCCTGTACCTGGACAACATCAGGCTGGTCCCTTAATTTAAATGCGATTCCAGGCCGGGCTACTGCTCAACCTGTTGAGGGTCCGCCAGTGGCCCAAAAACATACTTGTATACGCCGCCCTAATATTCACAAGCAACCTCTTCAACACCGCATACCTGCTAAAGGTCACGATCGGTTTTTTCCTTTTTTCCTTCGCCGCCTCTTCGCTTTACATCCTCAACGATATTCTGGATTACAAGCAGGACCGGATACACCCGGAAAAAAAGAACAGGCCCATCGCTTCCGGCGAGATAAACCGTGATTTCGCGTTGGTCCTGTCCGCCATACTCATGACAGTTTCGCTCACGGGCTCTTACTTTTTAAACTTCGAGTTCTTCATCACGGTGGCATCATACATAATCATCACAACCCTATATTCTCTCAGACTTAAACACGTGGTCATCCTCGACATCTTTGCGGTGTCGTCAGGGTTTGTCCTGCGCGCCATCTCCGGTGCTTTCATCATATCTGTTTCCATATCACCCTGGCTCATTATATGCGTGAGCCTCGGCGCGCTTTTCATGTCACTCGGCAAAAGGCGCTATGAACTGTCTCTGCCGGACGCGGCAAAACACCGCCGCATACTTGACGAATATTCCATCCCCCTCGTTGATGAGATGATATCCATGGTTACGGCCTCGACCGTCATCTCCTATTCGCTCTACACATTCCTGTCGGAGACCGCCTCCAAACACAACTACATGATGCTCACGATACCGTTCGTCCTTTACGGCATCTTTCGTTACCTGTACCTGATGCATAAAAAGAACCTCGGCGGCTCTCCGGAGATGATTTTATTAAAAGATGTCCCGATGATAATCTGCGTGACCCTGTACCTGCTCACAACCATTGCCATAGTCTATTTTTTAAAATGATAACCACGGTAACCCCGAACTCCACCGTTGACGTTGTGGCCCCGGTTGATTCCTTTGAAAAGGGCCGTGTCCTGCGCACCGGCGGCATGGTCACCTATCCCGGAGGCAAGGGGACAAATGTGGCGCGCGCCCTCGCTGTGCTCGGCGCCAGGACTTTTGCAACGGGCTTTTGCGGCACAAACGACAGCCATGACATGTCGCACTACCTCTCCCATTACGGTGTGGATTCCTCCTTTATCCCCGTTTACGGTTATAACAGGTTTTGCCTGCTCATCCCCGAGACAAAAAAAGGCGGCAGGGAAACCATAATCAACTCCGAGTCAAACATCAAAGTCACCGGGGCCGATATCGCAGCGTTGACCGCAAAACTAAAAACCCTCTCGCTAAAATCCCGCTTTTTTGTTTTTTCGGGTTCCCTGCCGCTTTCCGCGCCGGATAACCTGTATACCGCGTGTATAAAGTCAGTAAATAAAAAAGCCGTGACCCTGCTCGACACGTCATCAAAATACCTGAGGGAAGGCATAAAGGCCTCGCCCCATATCCTCAAGCAAAATATTCACGAACTGGAGTCGGCTTTTTCGGTAAAACTCCCAACTGACGCAAAGCTAAAAACCTTCATGCGCAAAATTTCCGCGCAATATGGCATAAAACTTATGGTAACAACACTGAACGACAGGGGGGCGCTGCTGCTGGACAACAACTCTTTTTTCATGTTCCCTTCCGTTAAGGTAAAAAAAGTTGTCTCTCCCGTCGGGTGCGGGGACGCCTTTTCGGCCGGGCTGGTATACGGGTTGTCAAAAGGCATGAGTGTGGTAGAGTCATGCAGGCTGGCCACAGCGTGCGCGGCCGCCAATTTGGGTTATATGGGGTCGTGTTTTTTCAACAGGGAGGACGTAACTTTTAATTTACGTAAAGTAAAATCACTTCCATATTAGTCTTTTTATTTCTTGTTTTCTACTATAAACTCACCACATCCTCATTATGATACAATGACAAAAATAGGAGTATATATTCCTTCAGGTGTCTGGTTATCAAAAAGTTGTTCCTGACATGTTCCCTGCCGTTCTCCCCCAATTTCCTGGCGTATGCCGGATTGCTCAGCAGCTGTTTTATCGCAAACGCCGCTCCGTCAATTGAGTGGCATAACATTCCGGAGTACTTATGTGCCACCTGCAGCGGTATACCCCCGACTGCCGATGCAACCACCGGCTTGCCTTTCCATAGAGCTTCCGATACGGTCAGGCCAAAACCCTCTTTCAGCGATTTTTGCACGATAACAGTCGAGCGCCTCTGTATCGCATTCACCGCAACTTCGTCATGCGGCATCAGTAGCACTATTATATCCGGATCGTTCTTTGCCATTTCCTGCACTTCTGCCAGTACCTGTGCGCCCTCCGGATCATCGCTCGCGCCGCCGCCGGCCAGAAGCAGCCTGCAATCGACGTTTTTTTTCACTTTTTTATACGCCTCTATAACTCCCAGTGGGTCCTTTAGCCTGTCAAAACGTGATATCTGCGTCACCAGCGGCTTGTCTTCCGGGATGGAGTATTTTCTCATGACGGAATCCATTTCTTCCGCGGACAGTTCGCGGTTTTTTTCGCTCAAAGGATCAATGGACGGGGCTATCAGGAACTGCCTGATGGCCATCTGACCGGTAAAGGAGGGTGCGGAAAAAACAGCGGCATCAAATTTCATTATGAACTGCATCAGGAACTCCCAGACATCCTGCTGCGGGTTTGATGCGTCTATGTGACAGCGCCATATCCATTTATTCTGCTGTTTTTTTTCAACCAGAACTATTGGCTGCGGGTCATGGATGTATATGATATCCCCGTCAAGTTTCATTGACGCCATATTGGCCCTGCCTGTCTCCATGAACAGATCAAAATCGCGCCTGGTGAGTTTTTCATGCGAACCGTGTATGGCATTGTGAAATTTTTTCGTAACGTTAAAAAATTCCTCCCCTCCCTTTATTACATCCCATTGTGACTCAACGCCCAATTCGTTCAAAAGCGGGACCATCCTGTTCAGTATTTCGGCCACGCCGCCCCCCACAGCCGTGGAATTCACATGCCGGACATTTTTACCCGCCAGTTTTTCTGATATCCGGCGTAAATCGTCAATGACAGGCTGGCCTGTGACTGCCGCGTAATCCTCTATTTTTGCCATTTATGAAGCCCTCCTTAAAACCCGCACAATGGAACCCCTCAGTTCTTCCATGGTATGCGTATATGGATCGAACCTTTTCAGTTCCTGCGCAAGTTTTATATTGCCGATGTTTTCCTCTATCCACGCCGAAATATCGTTCCCCCCTTTTTCAAGCCTTAACCTTGATTCAAAAATATGAAAGTACAGGGAGTCCGTTGTTGCGCGCTCTATCCCGTCAGCCAGCCCCGCCGTATCCGAAGCGGAATAACCCGACGGAAAGATAAAGCTGACACTTTTCAAGAAATAGAACTCGTCTCCCGGATTTACCACTCTCGACGCCCTGACAGGGTACTGCTGTGCGAAATCATTCAGGACTGACGCTATGCCGGTCCTTATGCCGTTTATCGAATCATACTCGATAATATTTATGGATGAAAGCCTTTCCGCCAGTTCGTCCTCGGAGAGCGAGTTCTTGACCCAGTATGCAAAATCGTTCGGCGGTTCCGGTGATGCATACTGGTGTTGCTGCAGGAAACGATGGGTGTGATGGTATACCGAGGACCCCGGGATATAGTCGAGTATCTTACGCATATCATCTATACTGCAGGCCTTTATACCCGTCAACTCCGTCAGGTGCAGTCTCGTATAAAATATAAACGGTTTGATTTCACTCATTTTGCCTCCTCCTGTATTCAATTATCATGTCAATAAATATGGCCGTTTCATAAATATTTTTCAGGTAAAACGAGACATATCTGGCACTCGTTTTGTGCCCGATATAAACAGCCGTTCCTTTTCCCTTCAGTTCCTTAAAAGCGTCCCTGTCAGTTATGTCGTCCCCGAGGTAAAAAACAAGGCCTTTGTCCAGCCCCTTCCTTTTCATTATCCATCTGACAGCATCCCCTTTATGCATCATGCCGGGCAGGACTATTTCGCATACTTTCTTGCCCTTCTTCAATTCCAGAGTGCCGTGTATCAGCCTGTTTTTCAGATATTGCTCCACCGCAGACCTGGCCGCCTCTGCCCCTGTCCTGTCAGCCATTCTGTAATGAACTGCCAACGAACTGCCCTTGTCCTCAAAAATGACGCCATTTATTCCGTCCAATTTTTTCTTGAGATATGCCTTTGCCGCGGCAATCCTGCGGCGCCCTCCCCCCGAATATCGGGAATACCTGATGTCCGGTCCCTCTATCTCTGAACCATGGCTGCCGGAATAAATAATCCCGTCAATCCCCACTTTTTTCTTCAGGTCCGCAAGCGATCTTCCGCTTATTATCGCTATTGTAATACCCTTAACCGCCAGCATCCTGCGAAGGAGTCGCCTCGTGATTTCAGGCATTTCGGCCATTTCAGGTGTTTTAGTTATCGGTGCGAGAGTTCCGTCAAAATCAAAAAATACCGCTATTCCCCTGCCATTTTCCTTACTGAGCAATGACGGCAGCGCTTCCAGCACGTTTTTCATCCTATGCCTGCTTCTTTAATCCGGTTATCTGCGATATTATATCGCCGGCCCATTTGTAAACATTGTTGTTTTTTATCGTGGCGCGCATGTTTTCCATCCTGCGCCTTTTTTCCACGGGATCCATGGTTATGGCTTTTTCCAGCGCCTGCGCGAACTCAACAGTTGAATACGGATTTATGAGGACGGCGTCGCCAAACTCCCTCGCGGCGCCCGTGAACGTGGAAAGAACCAGAACACCGTCAAGTTTTTCCTTCGAAGCCACATACTCCTTTGCCACCAGGTTCATTCCGTCATGAAGCGAGCTCACAACGCAAAAATCCGCTATCATGTAAAACGGGATTATCTCTTCCTGTGAGAAATGGCGCTTTAAATATATGACAGGTTTCCAGTCCCCGTCTCCGAACTTCCAGTTTATCCTCTCCACTTCGGCGTCAAGAGCGCTGTTTAGGTCATGATAACTCTTTATGTGTGTCCTGCTCGGCGCTCCTATCTGCACAAATACCAGTTTTCCCCTATATTGCGGATTTTTATCGAGGAGCGCCTCTATGGCCAGCATCCTTTCAACAAGGCCTTTTGTATAATCAATCCTATCCACGCCGATTCCGATAATTTTATCCTGCAGGCCGTATTCATTCTTCATTTTCTCGCCTGCTGATGCGTACCTTGCCGACTCCTTTGCCCCGTAATTGTCGTCCTCTATGCTTATCGGGAACGGTTTAACAAATGTCTCCATCCCTGCACGGACGATGCTGAAAGTTTCCGTGTTTATCCTGCTCTCCAGCAGCCTGTTGACGGTATCTAAAAAATTATTGCAGTGGTACTGGACGTGGAACCCCAACAGGTCGCACCCGAGCATTCCTTCGAGTATATCCTGGTAATATGGGCATATTGCAAACACCTCCGGGTTCGGCCACGGTATGTGCCAGAACATGGCAACCGTGACATCCGGCCTTTTTTCCTTTATCATTTTCGGCAGCAGTGTGAAATGATAATCCTGTATGAAAACAAACCCGCCGTTTACGGGCAGTTCGTCCAGAACGCTCTGCGCAAATTTGGCATTGACGGTTTTGTACATCTCCCAGTCGGCCTGCTTGAACTCCGGCCTTGTGTGGGTCATATGACACAGGGGCCATAAACCCTCGTTTGAGAACCCGTAATAATACCCCTCCTCTTCCTGCTTTGTCAGCCATACCCTTTTCAGGATATAGCGCGGGTCCTCGACCGGAACGCCCAGTTTATCCTTTGAGTTCACGAACAATTTGTCCGCATCGCCGGAACCGTGGGCTATCCACGTCCCTCCGCTGGCCTTCATGATGGGGTCGAGGGCCGTGACAACTCCGCCGGCCGGTGTAATACACCTGACTTTGCCCTCTTCGTCCCTGACATGCATATAAGGTTCCCTGTTTGATACTATTATCATGGCGTTATCCCCCACCCTGGCATGTATGAGGGTTTTAAGCCTTGCTTCGGTCCATAGTTCCGTCCTTTCCACACGCCTTGTGGCGTCTTCGCTCACGGACCTCCTGGCCACCCGCAGGCTCAATGCCACCTGTTCCACCTCTGATATAAGCCTGCCGAACTCGTCCTGTTCCTTGATGGGAATATTTGTATTTATCTCACCCTTTTGAAATTTTTTAAACCAGTCTGTCAGGCGCAGCACCGGCAGTATAAATATCTGCCTCTGCAGGAGCAGCAGGGCGAGCATGGTAAAAACAACAAGCAAAATCGAGAAGATACCTATCCTTTTCCATAGGGTTGTAAGCTGGCTGAACACATACGACGTGTCATATACGAGTTCTACCGCCCCAAGTACACGGCCGTTGTCGTTTTTTACAGGTATGGCATAGCGATATACGGTATATTCATTGAATTTTTCAATTCCCTTACTTAATTCTCCCGTAGTTATTACATCCTTTATATATTTCCTCTCCGAGCCCTGCCATCCTTTTATTCTCTTTGTTTCGGCAATAACTTTTCCCTTTTTATCATAAAGAATACACCCCTGCATTCTCTCCCTTTTTTGAAAACTCTCAACCAGGTTGTTTGCCGCTTTCAGGTTGTTATTTGTCAGTATCAGCGCTGCGGATACTTCCGCACTTTCGGCTACAGCGCTTGCCTTGCGGTAGAGGTCGTCCATCATCTTATCTTCCTCAAATCCCGCCTGTATCAGCCCAAAAATCATAAAACCGGCCGCCACTATTATCAGGACGGGCAACGTCAGTAACAGGAACCTTTTCATAACGCACTTCCTTTCAGTTTTCAAACAATGATATCAAAAAATATTTTACCCGTAAAATGCCACGACCATGGCTGCCGCAAAAAGCAGCAGTGAAATGACCGTGAACCTTTTATTCAGTTCTTTCAGCACAATCATCTGCAATCCTGTTACAACACCCGCGATAATTACCACCAATCCTATTTCCGGTTTGGTGTCAAGCGATGCGCTCCCGGTATTTATTAACGCGGACAGGCCTGAAATAAAAAGCGGGTTAAAAATCGCGCTGCCGACACCGCAGCCTATCAAAATATCAATCCTTCCCTTTTTTAAGGCCACAAAAGATGATATAATCTCCGGTGCCGTAGTCCCCAATGTAACTATTGTAAAACCTATGAGTCCTGAAGCCAGACCTGTTGCCGCCGCAAATCCCGTCGCACCTTCGATAAGCAGCCTTCCGCCGATAAACAACAAGACTATTCCAAAAATTGATTTCATGGCATTAACGGCTGGTTTTCCTGTTTTTTCTCCGTCTTCCCGGCCCCGTGATTTTTTTAGGTGCCCTATTATGTCCCTGACTGTATATACTGCGTATCCAAAAAATGCCGCGAGCAGTCCCACTCCGTACAAACGCTCCATTCTGCCGGACATTATAATCACGCCCAGGGCAATTGTTGCCCCGGCCAGAAAATATGATTGTCCCGGCTTTACATACTTATCAATCCGCATGGAGCCGGCAGAACCTGCAAGTCCCAGCATTACCAGCCCGTTTATGAGCTGGGATGACGCTATATTGCCGGCGGTTACCGATATTTTACCCATTGCGGAGGCCTCTATACCCACAAGCAGTTCGGGAATGGATGTGCCGAAGGCAACGAGGGTATAACTGACAACAACTGCCGGAATCCCCATATTTAAGGCAATCCCTTTTACTCCATCCACCATCATGTTCGAGCCTATCCATATGGCGGCGATGCCAAAAAACAGATAAGTTAAAATCACAATCCATTCATTCATGTCTAACCTCAAATATCATATTATTTTTTACACCCTGCTTTTTCCATTACGTTGCCTCCTTTTTGCCGCTGAACATCCTTATAAAACAAAAAACAGGCGCAGCAATGATTATAATCCGATAAAAAAAATAAATTTCCATCCATCCGGCTTCACAGCAGG
>JAJFUW010000003.1 GCA_021372235.1 Spirochaetia bacterium | reverse complement strand
GGGCTGCTGGACCAGGCCGTGCAGATAGCGGACATGTTCCTGCCCAAAAATTCTATGATAGTTTACACCGAGGGCAGGGAAAAGAAAAAGGGCATAGAGTTCAAGTCGTCCGGCGGGGAGATGTTCAAAGGTGACATAGTTGTCCTGATAAACAGGGGTTCCGCTTCGGCTTCCGAGATACTCGCGGGAGCTCTGCAGGACCACAAACGAGCGGTGATTTTGGGCTCACAGTCGTTCGGCAAGGGCTCCGTGCAGACCATAATACCGCTCTCTGACAAGTCGGCTCTGAGGCTTACTACGGCCACGTACATGACGCCTGACGGCAGGCGGATTCACGGAGTTGGTATTAAACCGGACATAACAATGGATGAACCGCTGCCGTCGAGTTATACGGCGGGGCTCTATGACAAAAACCTGTTCGAGGATTTTGCCGGGGAATACCTGAAAAAACATCCGGACGGGATAGGCACGGAAAAGAAAGACAGCGTTAAGGTTTCCGAGTCCGACATGAAGGTCCTGTTCAAAAAGAACGGCGACGAAAAACTGATGGATGATTTCAGGAAATACCTGAAGGAAAAAAAGGAAGATATCAGGATTCAGGAACTGGCGCAGGACAAGGACATAATCCTGAAATGGATAAAAGTCGAGGTTTCCAGGAAACTCAAGGGCCGCGGGGCCGCGAGAAAGGCTTCACTGGAGAACGATACGCAGATCAAGCGTGCCATTGACGTTTTGAACACCATGTCAATACTCAGGGCCGACAGGTAATGAAAAAAGCGAAGTCGTCATCGGCCGCAGTCATTTTAGTGCTCGCGGCGGCGGCTTTCTTATTTTACCGATATTACTATTCTCCGAGGATGACAAAATCAAAACAGGCCCTGAAAACGGCTGCCGAGAAATTCGTCATGCGTTCCATACTGGTCGATCCCATACTGGTAATGGACCGCAGGGATAATGACGTACTTGACATCACTGCCAGGATGCCGGCACGTTATACTCCCGCCGGCCTGAAAAAAACACTCGAAGAATTCGCCGCACACACACCCGGTGCTTCCGTTGAATGTAAGGCCTTCTCGGATACAAAAACCGAAAGCCTGTCAGCGTCTTTTGAAACGCCTTTCAGCCCTGCCTGCAAGTTCAGGTTCATAAGGTCAAAAAAACCAAAGATTGCCATTATCCTTGACGACTGGGGATATAACAGGAAAGGGCTTAAATTCCTCCCGCTGATCAAACAGCCGTTCACCATCTCGGTGCTCCCTGACCTGGCGTATTCCGTGGAGTCGGCAAAAGCGGCCCACGGTTCAAAAAAAGCCGTAATGCTGCATCTGCCCATGCAGGCAAAGGGAAATGCCAGGGCTGAAAAGACCACCATACTCGCAGGTATGAGCAGGGAACGGGTGTCACATATAGCGGATAGCCTCACACGTGATATACCGTACTTTACCGGGGTCAATAATCACGAGGGTTCGCTGGCCACCGAAGATTTAACAGTCATGAAAAGCGTGGTCCATGTATTGAAAGAAAAAAACCTTTTCTTTATAGACAGCCTTACAAGTTCCGGGACAATAGCATGGAAGACAGCCGCAGCAGAGGGCGCGCTATGGGGTAAAAGGGATGTTTTCATAGATAACAGCAAGGAACCGGGGTATATTGCGGAACAGATGATGAAATTGCGGAACATCGCGGTAAAGAATGGTTGGTCCATAGGCATAGGCCATGACGACCCTGTTACCCTGGGAGCGTTATCCGGGCTGATGCCGGCGATGGAGGAACAGGGAGTGGAGTTTGTGTACGCGGCGGAGGTCCTGCAATGAAGGGAAAGATGGTCCAGGGGCCGGGGACAAAGGTCCAAAAGGCGTTTTTTGTATTCTGGACCATGGACCATGGCTCTTGTACCGTTTTTTCCGGGGCTTCCCTATGATAGTTTTGGGCATTGAAACCTCCTGCGATGAGACATCCGCGGCCGTGTTAGAGGACGGCAGGCTTTTATCCAACGTTATCTATTCCCAGATTGACACCCACCGCATCTACGGCGGTGTGGTGCCCGAGATAGCCGCGCGTGAGCATATGGCGCGTTTGCCGGCGGTAGTTGATGAGGCCATGAAAAAGGCACACGTTACTTTCAGCGAACTGCACGGCGTGGCTGTCACAAACAGGCCCGGGCTCGCCGGCGGGCTAATAGTGGGCGTTTCATACGCCAAGGCGCTCTGTAGCGCACTTGACATAAAACTCATAGGCGTTGACCATCTCGAGGCCCATATGCTCAGTCCCTTTCTTGAAAATGAGGCTTTTAAGTTCCCGTTTTTGGGGCTGGTAATATCCGGAGGACATACAAATGTCTACCTTGCGGAGGATTTTGGCGCGTATAAACTGCTCGGCTCCACGCGTGATGACGCCGCGGGCGAGGCTTTTGACAAGGTGGCAAAAATGCTCGGTCTTCCTTATCCGGGAGGACCGTCCATATCAAAAGCGGCGCTGTCGGGAGACCCCCAAAAAATAGTTTTTCCGCAGCCACAGATGAAGGACTCATCCTTTGATTTTTCCTTCAGCGGCATCAAGACATCGGTGTTATACTACCTGCAGCGCAACGAAGAGAAACTAAAGTCCGGCGAGGTAACAAAAGAGGACGTGGCAGCGGCGTTCCAAAAGGCCCTCTCCAGGTCCATATCCAACAAGATGCGCAGGATATTTGCCGCCCATCCGGTTGCATCGGTTGCGATAACCGGCGGGGTTGCGGCGAACGCGTTCCTGCGGTCCGAAATAGAAAAAGTTGCGGCTGAGAAACACATCGGGGTATATGTGCCTTCTATGTTGTTGTGCACCGACAATGCGGGAATGGTGGCGTACGCGGGGTATGAACATTTGCGCAGGGGCACGACTTCGGGAATGGATATGGAGATAGCGACTGCGAGTGAGATGTAGGAAAAATGAGTTTCGAGCTATAAAGAGATATAAGTTCAAAATGCGAAAATCCAAGCTCCAAACTAAGAACTTATAATCTGTTTTTAAGAGGAGGTATTGCATGGAGACGTTAGACATGACGATAAAACTTATAGTTATCACACTGCTTGCGGGTGTCGTGGGCCTCGACAGGGAATTGCGCGGCAAACCTGCAGGGGTTAAAACGCATATACTGGTCGGTATCGGGTCCACTGTTTTTACCATTGTTTCCATCTATTTTTATACGGAGTTCAACGGCAAGGCAGTGGTGGATCCGTCGAGGATAGCGGCTCAGGTAGTGACAGGCATAGGGTTCCTCGGCGCGGGCACCATAATACAGTCAGGCGGTTCAGTCATCGGGCTGACAACCGCGGCCAGCCTGTGGAGCATAGCGGCAATAGGCATCGCGGTCGGGACAGGGATGTACTACCTGGCGGCTGTAACTACGGGCATTATAATGTTTGTTTTTTTATCGATGAATTTTTTGAGTGACAAACTCGGTCAAAAGGTCGAACAGCCCGGGGGGAAATTTATAAAGATGAAAAAGAAGAGAAAAAAATGAACCTGCCGGAACACATCCGCAAGTTTCCATACGTCCTGGCACCGCTGGCGGGATACACAGACCACGCGTTCAGGCTCATCTGCAGGGAATACGGCGCGTCCCTGACTTATACCGAAATGGTGAGCGAATATACCATTGCCACACCGCGTTTAAAACCGAGGATGGTAAAAATAACCCATTTTACCGAAGCGGAGAGGCCTGTAGGCATACAGCTGTTCGGGAACAGGCCGGAAATGTTCCATGATGCGGCGAAGGCGTGCGAGGAGATGGGTTTTGACCTCATCGACATCAATTTTGGCTGTCCCGTACGCAGGGTCGCCGGATCGGGATCCGGATCGAGCCTGCTCCTGGACCTGCCGTTGGCTGCAAAAATCGTGGAAAATACGGTCAGGGCGGTAAAGATACCGGTCTCCATCAAGATCAGGAGCGGATGGGACTCTGAAAAACAGGTATTCCTTGACTTTAATAAAATGGCCGAAGACTACGGAGTGTCAATCATAACCCTGCACCCGCGGACCAGAGCGCAGATGTTCAAGGGCAGGTCAAACTGGGAACACATACGTATCCTGAAACAGAAGTCGAAATTGTTCGTAATAGGCAACGGAGACGTGACCTCGCGCGACGAGGCGCTGCGTATGCAAAAAGAGACCGGCTGCGATGCCGTCATGATAGGAAGAGCGGCGATAGGCAACCCTTTTCTATTCAAACAGATAGCAGAGCCGGGCTATGAACCGACAGTGCGTGAGAGGCTGCAAACGGCCAAAAGGCACTTTGAACTTTTATATTCGTTCAAGGAAATGCACGGCCTGTTCGAGGCCCGTAAATATTTCAACAAATACATCAAAGGTTTTGACCGTGCTGCAGATTTACGCAAAAAACTCATGACCATAGAAGACAGGGAAGAGATAATCAAGGTGCTGGATTCACTGCCGGAAATGCAGGAACCAATCAAATAACCTTGAGGGCCTTATAGCCCCGCAGCCAAAGAAGTCAAACCTAAACATATATGTACGCAAATATTCAGGCCAAAACAACGGGTTGTTTGCGGCTGCGTTTTGAACGTCCGGCACCCCTGTTTTTCAGGCCGTTTTAGTTTGCGGTGTTTGTATTTAACCTTGCACTTGTATCCCAACGTTGCGCCGGCTTCGCGTAATGCGTTTGATAGACGTCAAATGTGGCGGCTTGAGGCGGTAAACAAGAGGGCAGGCAATATGTGGAGGACCCCACGGCCTGAAAAACAGCGGCACCGGACGTTCTGTGGTTGTGTTGTGGTTTTACCGCTGTTATATAGGTATGTAATGGTATAGAAATTTCAAGTACTGTTTGTTTGGCTACAAGGCTAAAAGGTTACTGGCTAAGAATAAAGGAGGAGAAAAAA
>JAJFUW010000011.1 GCA_021372235.1 Spirochaetia bacterium | reverse complement strand
GCCATGAATCTGTAACCACCCGTTTCAGCCGCACTTTCCGCAGCCTTTTTCTTATTGTGCATCGGTTATTTTTACCTCGATTATTATTGTGTTAATAAAGACAAGAACCGCAAACACCGCGTATTTCAGCCGGTTAAAGCTTACCCCTTCTTTTGTGTTCTCATAAAATACGGATAACACCTGCGGCAGCACAAAGGCGAACAGGAACATCCATTGCCTGTGCTGCTCCGCCCTGCCCATGCACGAAAGGAAAAAAATCGCCAGCACGGCAACCGAACCCGCGGTATACGGGTCAAAAGGCTTTCTTCCGGTCATGGAGAGCGTCAACCTGTAAAGGAAAGCCGCGAACAACGGGGCAGAAAGGAATATTCCCCAATGCACAAAATTGCCCCATACCCACAGTATGTACGGCCTGCCAGAGATATCCCTTACCACCGTCCTGGCTGCCTTGAAGGCCCTGATATAATCAAACCCAAACGCAAAGAACGATTGGAAAACAATATGCGCCAGGACTATTCCGGCCGCCACAGTAACCAGCGCTACAGAAAACTGGATGATCCCTGTTTTCCCAAGCTGTCTGTTCCAGTATAGATAGAACAAAGGCAATACCGCCAGTACCGGCCATGTGCCAAAGGTGACAAGGGTGTTTACGCCGAATATGAAACCCGCGAGGAAAAAATAGTACATCTTTCCCGACGCCGAAGCTCTCGAATATACGGATAAAAAAAGTATTATCAAAAATAGGATGACAGAGTCTATACCCGACGAGGAGAGGATGGCGCTGAATGGTGTCAATGCGTATAAAAACGCCCCATTAAAACCGGCCTGTTCGTTGTTGAATAGTCTTTTGACAAGGAAAAATATCGGCAATACAGTTAGTGACGTAAGCAACATGAACACAAGCCCAACTATAAATGGATTAGGCCCCGTAAACCTTATAATTATCCAGTAAAAAAGCGTGGCCAACGGCGGATGCCCTTTCAGGTGTGAGTATTGGATGGAACTGGGTCCCTGGTACAGTTCCGTATACTGCCTCACAAAGGTGAACGGGTCTGTAATCTGCTTTGCAAAATGGTAGTATGCGCAGTCAATAGGGGCGGCTATTTTCCTCGCGATGGTCCCAAATCCGTCTGTGGAAAGGGATATTACGGACAATTTCCCCAGCATTGCAACGAGGACAAGGGCCAGGAGGATCAGTCCCCGGCGCTTTATAAGCCGGGCTGATACAGCAGCATATACCGCACCGGCCAGCACCATGAACGCACCCGGCAGCAGGAGAATATGATATTTCCTGAACGGTGCGGAACAAATGTCATTGCTGCATATTCCAAGGTCGCGCAACGGCAAAAAGTCAAGCAGTTCCCTGTCGTGCACGTAAACATCGTAAAAGAACCCCCTCATAAACCCGTTAAAGGTCAAAAACAGTAGTATGACAGCCGCAAGCAGTGCGTACAGCCCTCGCCCCTGCGCCGGGATGGTAAAGTTTTTTTCCCGGCCTTCCGCCCCCTGTCCTTCGCCTGTTTTTGCGTACCACAGGACCAGTGTGAACAGGCCGTAGTAAAAAAATGCAAACATCGACTGGTTTGTTAGGTATGATTCGCGCCAGCCCGCAAACAGGCAGACCAGAGCCAGCAGGTGTAGCCCTCCGGCCGAGTTTGCAATCAATACCGCGGCAAAGAACGCAAAGGCAAGGAAGTAATAGAAAAAAAACAGATCGTTGGCGGAATATGAACCTATATAACTGAAGTAAAAATATTGTGATATTATGAAGGTCAAAACCACGAGCAACCCGTCAAGCATGTTCCACGACTGCAGATGCCCGGTATTTTTTGCATCGGGCCCGTATAGTTTCAGGTTCATCGCGACAGTTCCTTTGTCATTATTTCTATTTTTCACGGATAAACCATTCATACGGCGCCAGAAATAATTCCGTATCGTTATTTTTCCCGACCCTGATCGTAAAACACCTCCTGGTGGACGGTACACCCTCCACCAGCTGATACCCGGTCACTTTTACCGGCTTATCCTTTGTCAAGTGTATCAACTGTCTGGTCTCGCGCAGGTTTTCGTTCATGTTGTTATAGGTTTCTTTCCCGTCCACCACCAGCCTGATTTTGTTGTCGGGATTGCCCATGATATAATAGTCACCGGTCTCGGGGACCTTCATATAGCATTCAACCCGCAGGGAAAAAGGCAGTTGCATGGAGTTGCCGTCATACATTTTTTTGTTTGGCGTCAGCATACTGTGCGAATAGGTGTAGGGTCTGTCCCATGTACCTTTACCCGGCGTATGGTAGCTGACTGCCCCAAAACCGCCCGCCATGGCCACAACAAGCCCGGCTTCAACAAGATTTTTTCCTCCCTGTGTGACAACCAGCGGCAGGTCCCCTGCCGCATCGGACGGCACCCTTCCCGAAATCTCGATGAAATGCACCCCGCTGTCAAGCCTGACAGGCTTTTCTCTGGGAACCAATTTTGAATCAACTTTTATGTCCCACTTGGGCCACCTGACCCCGAGGATAACAGGTTCACTGTTATTCACATCCGTTACGGCCGCTTCGGGTATAAGCAACGCGCCCCTCAAAATGATATTCCTGTCTCTGTTGTTCTCCGCAAAGTTTGACCCGCCAAATACCCGAACCCTTTTATCCTTGCCACCGTCGTAAAAAAGCATTGTCTGGAAATCTGCGACATCCGAAGCGGGAATATATACCGAATTCGAATAGACAGAGGGCACATATGTCTCCACATGTTTCCGGTGTCCTTCCAAAAGTTTCATTGAAGTATAAAATGGATGACCGGGGTCTTTTTCCATGTCCGTCGTTATCTCGGCGTTTGGGAAACATTTCCTGAAAAGCGGCATCAGGTCCGTATAGAAGGGTTCTATCGAAAGCGCGTAATCCATACCTTTTTTCATGATAAACATATCATCTATGTTTTTCCTTATATTAATCACGGTCCCAAAAGGTATATAAACACCGGCCGCATCCGCGGACGCATATAACGGCGTCACAACCATCTCCGCCCGCATGTTTTTTTTCTGGAGTTTTCCCATCAAGTAAAGCTGGTGGTTCTCATTTATCATCAATCCGGGGTTATCCCCCCATTTTAACAGCTGGTCTATCCCGGTGTAACACGACCACCCGGCAACCGCAATACCCGCGGCCACAGCAGTCCATTTCAGATACTTACTGTCCTGGTCAAAGGCAACCTTTAAGACCCTATCAACCGCAATTGAGATAAAGATGAATATCACAGGGTATGTTAACACAGTACGCACCGCGTTCGGGTTCACCGAACTGCCTCCTCCCAGTAAACCGGGCACCATTCCGCCTATGAATATGGCGAGCAATGCTGACGGGACCGGTTTCCAAAAAGAGACAGTACAAAGAAAAATACCCGCTGAAAATAAGGTTCCTGACACCATGTCAAGCAACGGCTTGTACGGGATGTGCCAGAAAAAATCACAGGCACTTTTCGTGTATAACATTGATGTGAAAAGCGGTATCATACCGGTTATGCGGGTGTAATATCCCTTTATGCCACCGCCGCGCGTCGGGTTCACACTGCTCACGTAGTTCCAGTACTGGTCAGGGTGTTTCAACGCAAAATAGATGACTGGCGAAGCTACAATTATAAATCCCGCCGCAAAAAGCAGCACATTTAGGAAATTATGAAACAGACGCTGCCTGGTGGCAAGCATGAACAGGAACCAAATACCAAAAATAAGTATAACTCCCCTGCCGGGGACATACCCATGCATGCTGTAACCACAGGCGAGGCCGGCCGTCAGGAAAAAGAACCACTTCCCTGTTCTCGCGCCCGCGAAAATCAGCCCGAGGCACACAATTTGCGGTATAAGCAATATCGTAACAGGTGTAACAAAGAATCTTGACGTGATTATATGCGGCAGATAAAAGGAATACATTACCGAGCCCACCGCTGCTGCGAACGGCGAGGTTATCATTCTTGTCAGGAAATAGAACGTTGCTATTGAAATTACTCCAAACAGTGCGCTGCTTAACCTGAAATTCCCGATAGACCATCCGAATATCTTTCCAAAAATAATGCCGACATAATACGTAAATGTGGGCCAGTCCGTTCCGCCGCCTATATGCGGAGCGTAGCCCTCGCCGGGCGAAATAAGTCTTCTGCAATTGCCCAGTATCAATCCTTCATTCCCGCCGGCTATCTCCGGGAAATCACCAATGTTGTACATCCTGACAAAGGCAGAAACCGCAAGGAGTACAAAGAAAAACCATGGTTCCCAGTTTTGAACCGGCTTGTTTTCACCCGGGATGTCAAAACCGGAAAAAATACCTTCCCCCTGCCTGACCGAGAACAACAGGATAATGCCTGAAGCGACAAAAAAAATCATAGATACCGCTGCTGATATATCGGTGAAATACATACCCGTGGCAGCTGCAACTATCCCCATTACCGGCTTGAGAACCGGCGCGATATTTAACTGTGTGATGCGGTCTGCTCTCTGTGCACGTTCATATGCGACAACTGCTATGCCAAGCATCAGGAACAACCCGCTGATAAGGAAAGCCTGCGCATGCGCTCCCCTGAAAAAAATAAACTGACCTGCTGCGAGGCCGACTGCCACGATACAGGCAATCACTTTATATAGCATCTCTTCTCCTGTTTTTTATATATATTATATCGTGTATTATAAAATATTGGTGTGCAATATTCAACACCCTTTTTACTGCAGCGTCGCAACCGGATTTGATACATCATTGTTCATGGTTTTATGCAAACTGCCAGACAGCTGGTTCCAAAAGGTATTCTGATACCCGCGGATATGGCGGCTTTTTCCGCCGACGCAAATGTTTTGATCATAAAAGCGGTAAATCCCCGGATCTCATAATCAGATGCTTTTGCTGCAATTTTTTTTGCGCCCACGCCGCCCGTAAAAACCCAGGGCAAAGCCCGTAAGAACAATACCGGCATAAAGAGGTATGAAAAAAAATAGGTGGAATATATTACTTTCAACCCGGCAGCCTCAACAACGTCTTTCAGTCCTGCCAGATGATACCTGCGGTAATGTCCCGCCTCCGCATCATCTTTTGACCACAGGAAATCCATGGCTGGCACGGTTAATAGCAGGCATCCATGAGGTTTTAGCGTCCGTGACACCGCGGCTATCATTTTTCTGTCGTTTTTAATGTGTTCAACAACATCGAACATCCCAGCAAAACCAATGCTGTTTCGGTCCAGCCCAAGATCCTCAAAACCCGCACATACAACCCTTTTTACTCCTCTTTTTGCCGCATTACGCGCACCTGCAACACCGGGCTCGACAAGCAGCACATCATATCCGGCATCCTGCAGATATTTTGCGACACAGCCGTTGCCTCCGCCTATATCCAGGAACACTCCGCTGTCGGTGCCGTATTTTCGCAGTGCGTCCGCGATCACTGCGTTCCTGTGGCTGAACCAGTAACTCTTATCCTCAAGTTGGAAGAAAAAATCATTACCATAATCAGGATAGGACAGCCTCCTGTTCCCCTTTTTACGGTAAATCCCACCCGAGCGAATAAATCCCTTGAGGAAACCGTGAGCCGCAGGGAACGGTTTTAACCGTGTCTGGCCCTTATTTTCCTTCATGGTTTAAGATTTATCCTGTCGCGGAGTATGTATTGCGGTATGCGGTTAATGCTCATGTACAGCCTGCCAAGATACTCGCCTATAATACCGAGTACTATCAGGATTACCCCGCCCACAAATGATATCATGGAAATTATGGCGCTGTATCCTACCGGTACGTCAGGATTGATAATCTTGTTCACAACCGTATAAATGCCAAAAGCAAAGCCGAGCATACCGCCCGTCATCCCGGCATAGGTAGCGAAGCGCAGCGGCGCAACCGAAAAATTAGTAAGCCCGTTGACCCACAGGTTTATCAGTTTCCCGAAAGTGTACCCTGTCCTGCCCGCAAGCCTTTTCCTGTCCTCGCAGGCAAAGTTTTCAATGCGTCTGGTGATTGAGAGTATCAGCCCCATGTTGTACGGGTACGGGTTCTTGTATTTTATCATCTCATCGGAAACGAACCTCTTCATGACGAAAAAACTCGAGAATTCAATTTGCCGCGGTTTGTTAAGGAACGCGGAAAGCATCAGGGAATTCATCCAACTGCCGAGATTCTTGATCAAGGACTGTTTTTTTATGCCGTACTTTGCAAACACCACGTCGCAGTCGGGGCCGAGCATGTCAACCATGGCATAGATGTTCTCCGACGGGGACTGCCCGTCATCGTCCATACAGACTAAAATGTTACCGGTAGCAAGCGATTGCCCCGCCAGCAGTGCCGACTGCTGACCAAAGTTTCTTGATAAAGAAGCCGCCTTTATCCTTTTGTTGGAAGCACACATTTTGCCTATGACTTCCATCACCCTGTCCGGTGAAGAGTCATTTATCAAAATGACCTCGTAATCGTATCCGCGCCGTTTATTTAAAACTTCTATAATCTCATTAACCACTGCCCTTATTGTATGTTCTGAACCATAGCATGGTATGATAATCGATATCTTGTTCAACTTTTGCCTCCTCAAAATATGGGTGCCTATCAGTATCAATCCTGCCAGTAGTGAAGCGTTGCAAAAGAATATACGGGTTTAAAGCCTGCGGCAATATATGACCTGTTGGCCGGATAATTGCAGGCAATGCACGTGTACTGTTCCCAAGCCAGGCCTTTGACCCTGCCCCACTCCATTGCATTTGATATCAGCGCCTGGTACAGCCCAATTTTTCTGTGGCCTTCAGCGACCGCGCCAAGCCCACACACACCATACCTCTCCCGGCCGGACGATTCCGTCCTGAACGTAATAAAACCCGCTATTTCCCCGGACAAAGCGGCAATAAAAACAGGGTTATTCGCATCCGCCTTGAGGCAGCTCCTCTGTGCCCAATCCGGATATATCTGACGGACCTTGGCAACATCAAGTCGTTTGTCTGCCGCATAATGGCTGTAAAAATCGAAAGCGCCGCCCGCTATGTGCATCACCGCTTCAATATCCCCGTCCGCGTAGGGCCTGACAACATATCCGTCAGGGACTGACGGGTTTTTGTTCCAATCCCTTATGTCATGCCTGTATGTAACCTGTGTATCCATAAGCCTGAAACCCAGGTCCTCAAGCTTGTTTATCATACCCGTCTCGGATGTCGGCTGTCTGCCTATTATAAGCCTTACGCCGAGCCCCTTAAGCCCGCCGATAATTTTTTCCGGTCCCGCGGAGAAATCGTCCACTTTGGCCACGGAAAAACCGAACCTTTCCGAATCTATCACACTTAACAGTTCTTTCATCCGACCAGCCCTCCGTCAGGTATTTCAAACTTTAAAAAAATCCCTGATTGAATCTATTATAAAAGATGTATTGTCCAAACCTATGTTGTAGTACAGCGGCAGCCTGAGCAACCTTTCACTTTCCCTGGTAGTGTTAACGTCCTCGCCGATGAAGTGGCCGTACTTTTTGCCTGCCGGAGAGGAATGTAGCGGGACATAATGGAATATTGCCATAATGCCCAAATCTTTCAGGTTGTTGATAAGACGCTGCCGTTCGTCAAGCCCCGCAACCTTAATATAGAACATATGACCGTTATGCACGCATTCCTGCGGCACGAACGGCATTTCTATATCGCCCCTGTCGGCGAGCATTTTCAACCCTTCATTATACAGATTCCACGTTGCCAGCCTGTCATTGTTTATTGCTCCGGCCTGCTCAAGTTGCGCGCAAAGATATGCCATATTAAGTTCCGATGGCAGATATGACGATCCCATTTCCACCCAGGTGTACTTGTCAACCTCCCCACGGAAAAACCTCTGTCTGTCGGTGCCCTTTTCCCAGATGATTTCAGCACGCTCTATAAACCGCGCATCACGGATCAGCAGGCTTCCGCCTTCACCGCAGTTATAATTTTTTGTCTCATGGAAGCTGTAACATCCAAAATCCCCCATAGAGCCAAGTGCCCTGCCTTTATATGAAGACATGACCCCTTGTGCTGCATCCTCAACAACAAGAATACCCCTGCGTGAAGCGATCTTTAATATTGTATCCATTTCACACGAAATACCGGCATAATGAACAGGCACGATAACCTTCGTTCTATCGGTGATGGCTGCCTCGAGCGCTTTTTCGTCCAAATTCATGGTATCTTTACGGATATCCACAAAGGCCACCGTGGCGCCGCGCACAATAAATGCATTTGCCGTTGAGGTGAAAGTAAAGGAAGGCATTATTACCTCATCCCCCGGTCCTACCCCGGCAAGCATAGCTGCCATTTCAAGTGCATGGGTACATGATGTTGTCATCATACAGCGGAGGGTTCCGGTCATCTTCTCAATCATTTGGCTGCATTTGCCCGTAAAATAACCGTTCCCGCTCAATTTTCCTTGTTTGATCGCGTCGCGGATATAATCCAGCTCGTTGCCTAAAAATGCCGGTACATTAAAGGCAATCATAACGTCTCCTCTATATTTTTTCCTTAAAAAGCAGGCCATATATTTAAATAATTATATCACAATCCGGTATTTATTCTACATTTTTTAACCTTAACTTGATTTAGACAGTGCTCTCTCTTAAAATCTTTTGAAACCGGTGGAGTTTTGCCTCGTAAAAAAAAGATACTGGAAATGTCCTGGGCCTACGAACTTTTTCAGAACATTATCGGCGCCCCAAAGTTCCGTAACTTGCCGCTTGTATATTTTTACTTATGTCAAACCGGTGTCCGGAATGAGTATACTCGACGTGCATAGCGGTCCGGGTGTCATAGTCTCATATCTGAAGGATGTTAAATACCTTTACCCTGGCATCGATACAAACCCGGATTATATTTCAAGAGCAAACAAGATGTATGGCGCGGCCAGCGTCGAATTCCGTTGTGCGGATGTTTCCACCCTCGGTAATAAGGGCTATAACAAATATGACATGATAATGATGACCGGCGTCCTCCACCATCTGAATGACGCAACGGCTTCAGACTGCCTGACACATATCGCGGATATGCTAAAATCCGGCGTAAGTTTTTGCTCGTTTGACAGCGTGTATATAGCGGGTGCGACAACGCTTGAGAACTTATGTTAAAAAACGGCAGAGTAAATTCATGAGGGGGTGTGAAAAAATACTACAGCCCGGTATGCGGTCATATCCCGTGTGTGCGTCATATCATTGGCAGTAACTTTATAAATATACCAAACTCGCTTATTATTTTCTATTGATGTCCTGCCCGTCAACCCTTGACCCTGTATTTTATCAGCGCCCAGAGTGCCACAAAACCGTCCATCGCTTTTATCTTTTTCCCCTCATCGTAAGAACGGCCGTAAAAATTTATAGGGACCTCGTATATTTTGTAACGTTTTTTTAGGATTTTTGCCGTTATCTCAGGCTCTATGTCAAATCCGTTTGAGTGCAGGTCCAGGCTTTTTAACACATCCGCCCTGAACATTTTATAGCACGTCTCCATGTCCGTCAGTATCGTGTTGTAGAGTATGTTGGTCGTAAAGGTCAATATTTTGTTCGCCAGGTAATTCCAGAACAAAAACGACCTGTGCTGGCCCAGGAACCGCGAACCATAAACAACGTCTGCCGAACCGCGCATTATCGGGTGCAGTAGCACTCCGTAATCTTCCGGGTCGTACTCCAGGTCCGCGTCCTGTATGACCGCGTAATCCCCTTTTATGTGTTTTATACCCTCACGTATTGCCGAACCCTTGCCGCCGTTCTTTTGTTTGAATATAATCTCAAGGTTTTTGTCGTTTTTTTCTATCTTTTTGAGGATATCCCTCGTCCCGTCGGTCGAGCCGTCATCTACGATTATCAGCTGTTTGACAACTCCCGTCAACCCGGCTTTTTTTACCTGTAAAATAGCATCTTTAATGGTTTTTTGCTCATTATAGACCGGCATTATAATTGATAATTTTTTTGCCATTATCACTCCTGTAAGATTTTTTACATTATATCAAAAGGGAATGTATGTTTCAATTTGTTATTTGGAGTATTTGAAAGTGTGGCAGCAGAAATACTACTGCAAGAGTAATTCAAATTTGATGACGATAAAAGATGCAGTAAGACAAAAATAAACCTAATATCGTATTTTTAAATTTGGGGTTCATTATTCAAAATAATAAACGTCATGATATTGTATTAATATTGCAGGTATGCTCTTATCTTATTATTCCTATATTCCCATTGCCGCCAGCTGCGAAGGGGTTGCTTTCTTCTCCTTTATCAGCGTCTGGACCTCCGGGGGCAGCAGGGAAAAGAAACGAAGCCCTGTCATTTCCTCTATCTCCGCTATGGGTCTGGCGTATTCCCACAATGGACCGGACTGCTTTTTGTTCAGGAACACAAATCCTGCCGCCTTGAAAGAATAATCGCCTCCCTGGTAAAGCACAACCTTATAAAAATGTGTCGGCACATACACCTTTCCGGCTCCGATTTTTTTTATATCCCTGTCCGGCGCCGCATACACAGGGCCGGTCACTACCCATACGTCTTTCCCCTTCATGACAAACCGCCTTACCGAATCCTCAAGTTTCTGCCACGCTCCCCTGTAGAGTTCGTCATTCATCGGACAGACATTCGTTAAGTAGCACGCTTCTTTCATGACATCATTCACCCTGGACATGTCTTTCAGGCACGCCATCCTGCCCCTGACATACGGCGACCCGGCATAATCAGCGAGTTCTGCCCTCTCGCCTTTTTTAAGCCTCGGGTCCGGTCCAAATGAATATTTCGGTTTTAATGGTTTTTTTACATAATCCGGGGTCAGATGATACGAAACCCATACCGGATTCTTTTTATAGGTACTGTAAAGCAGTGTAAAGCCGTTCTTGTAAAGCATCACCCCGTTCTTTGACGGAAATCCAAACCTCACGTTCTCATTGTCATTTGGGCTGTAAGCCGGGGCTGCCAGCGCGGCCGTCAGCAGCAAAAATACTATTACTGTTTTTTTCATATCCGAACCGTCCCGGTCATTATGACCGGCCTTATCGCGCTCTTTTCCTCTCCCTCAAACGTTAAGTGCGTGAATCCGGCCTTAACCGGTAGTTCAACCCCTTTCGCATCCGTGTATTCCCCTGCTTTTGCCGCCGCTTTCATGACCCTGTTGACAGCATTCGGTACCATGACCTTTATCTCCACTTCCTTTTTGTTCCTGATATTATCAGTGAGCGAACCTGCCGTTGATTTCAGGCAGCTGCCCGCAGCCGCTTTCAGTTTCATCACATCCACGTCAACCCTCTTTTTTCAGATGGTTTGCTATTTTATAGACATCGTTTTTAGGGGCTTTGAGAACGGCCGCGGTATTTTTTACCGCATCCGAGGCCGATATCCCGGTTTCCATGAGTTCTTTTAACATTGCGGTTATCTCTTCCGGCCCTGCCGCTCTGGTTTCCTGCACCGGCCCTATGACTATTATGAATTCGCCTTTTAAGTTTTCCTCGTTCAGCATGGCAGCCGCCTGCGCCGGCGTTCCACGGAAAACAGCTTCGTGTATTTTTGTCAATTCCTTGACCACGGCCACCTGCCGCTCCGGCATAGCCCGGGTTATGGCTTCCAGCGTTTCCAACACTCTTTTAGGCGATTCAAAAATAACAACCGGGTATTTTATGACGCTTATCCCGGCAAGTTCTCCGTCCCTTGCTTTTTCTGTTTTTCCCAGAAAACCCCAGAACAGGAACCTGGCCGGATCAAATCCGGACAACACAGCCGCCGATACTACGGAAGACGCACCCGGTATCACTTCCACACGGTACCCCTGTTTGATACATAATTTTACGATTCCGTAACCCGGGTCGGACAGCAATGGTGTTCCCGCATCGGAGACCATGCCGATTTTTTTTCCCCGTGCAAGCAGGGACATAATATGGCCGGACTTGTCGTTTTCATTGAATTTATGGAATGACTCTGCCGGTGTTTTAATACCGTAATGGTTTAGTAGTTTCATGGTTACCCGCGTATCTTCCGCTATTATGAGGTCTGAATTTTTCAGGGTTTCCACGGCCCTAAAAGTCATATCAGAGAGGTTTCCTATGGGAGTTGCAATAATATAAAGTATTCCGGCTGCCATTTAGTGGTATCCCCTGAGGCACGATGCAGCCCGGTCAATGCCGGGTTGTTTTTCAGACAAAACTTTTCCTGATATCCCTGGTTTTTTCCGATATTTCGTGGTTATCCGCGTTTAGAACCGCTATCTTTTTCCTGAGTTCCTCTATTTCCTCTTTTTTATAATTGCAGACAAGCGATTTTTTGTGGTGTTCTTCCTTGTATATCGATTCGTACCAGCCGAGCACCATGGTCACCGCCACAAGCACCCCGGTTTCCAGGATAAGTTGGTTCAACTGTTCAAATATGTTCATCTGCGTCATCCCTATCGCAACTCCGGCGGTGATGAATACCAATATCATTACAT
>JAJFUW010000002.1 GCA_021372235.1 Spirochaetia bacterium | reverse complement strand
CTCCATTTAAGAAAACCCGGGACACGGGATTTCATAAAAAAACTCATGCCCGGGACCATGCTTGAAATAGGCAGGAAGGCATATATCTACAGCCACGGAACCTATACGGGATACCCGTACCAGGTAAACAACTACGGCCTGCCGGCCTCCGTTGTATCGGAGAACATCGACGGATTCCTAAAAGCAAAGGCAAAAGGGCCGGCTTCGCAGAAAAATTTCAGGGAGTGGATACTGACCGCCCTCGGGACAGGTATTGCAAAAAATTTCATGTTCCCGTACAATTCAAAACTATTCCGCATACCCCTCGACAGGATGACCGTCGCCTGGATGGGCAGGTTCGTACCGTCGCCTTCCATTGACGAGGTGATGCGAGGGTTGATGCCAAAAGGGGAGAATGACATGGGCTACAACGCCCGGTTCTCATACCCGGAAAAGGGCGGCATCGAAACGGTAATAATGGCGGTATACGAGCCTGTTAAGGACGCCGTCCAACTGAATGCGCCCGTGAAGTCGATAGACACCGCGGCAAAGATAGTGCATTACGGCAATGGTAAAAGCGTGCAGTATGAGAACCTGATAAGTACCATGCCGCTGAGATTGTTTGCGTCACTTACGCGCGACAGGGAACTGAAAAGTTTGGCGGCAAAACTGAAGGCTGTGTCCGTATATTCGCTCAATATAGGGTTTAGAAAACGCAGGGATATAGGCAAACACTGGGTATATGTACCCGAACCGAAATACCCGTTTTACAGGATAGGATTTCCGTCCGAAGTATCGGAATATAACGCGCCAAAAGGGTGCTCGTCGGTATTCACCGAGGTTTCCTTCACGGACAGGGTACCCGCGGGCATTGATTCAAAAATAATCAGTGGACTTATGGATATGGGTATCGTAGAGAACCGCAATGACATAATTGTAAAGTATCCTATGGTTTTGAGGGATGCATACGTCCTGTACGATTTGAACAGGGAAGCGGTTGTATCCGAAATGCAGGCGCGGCTGGAAAAGATGGGTATCATAACCGCGGGACGCTGGGGCAGGTGGGAATACTCCTCAATGGAAGACGCGATGCTGGAAGGTTTTGCAGCCGCGGAAAAGGTAAAGTGATTGTTGTTTACAGGGACAGCGTTTGTTGAACAGAAGTTGCAAATAACAGTTTTTGTAGTCGCGACCTTTATGGTTGCGAAAGTAAAGATTCGCGCGCGACCGCGGCTTATTGATTAGAGGTGTTGTAGAACTGCTGTTGTAGCCGCGACCTTCATGGTCGCGGAAGTCAGGACCAGCAACGCGACCGCGGGGGGCGCGGCTACAAGAGCGGCTTGTTGAACAAAAGTTATTTTAAAACAACCGTTATGGTCACGGCAGTTAAAATAAAAAAGGAGGCGGGGTTTCCCGCCTTCTTTTTTATTTGCTTTTAATATGCCGAATTTACGGTGTTGAGCCCGGTCATGGTTAATAAAACGTAGGCCGCGTATCCGAATAACATACTCCATGCACAGCCTTCAAAGGCGTACCAGAACTGGTGGCCGCGCGCCTCTTCCTGGAAGCATTTTGTGTATGTGGATATGTATAGTGACGGCTTTCCAATCAGGCGGCCCGGAGGGACTTCGGGCATGATGAACAGGCTCAATATCATGCCGAGCCCGGGCAGTGTGCAGCCTATTATCTTCCGGGTCCAGTCATTTTTTATGCCGTATACCTTGCCCTCGTTTTTGGCGAGAGCGCATACATCAGCCGCGTTATAACCCTTTTTTACCCCGCCTGTCTCGCCAATAAAGGCGTAAAGCGCGGTAGCCTGCAGCATTATAGCAGCCGCAAGCGTGAATAGTATGAGCTTTTTCATTTTGTCTCCCCTGTCATGGCCACCACGTTCAGGCAGCCGGTATTTTATTGTTTTTTTGAGATTTTTTTCCAAGCCAGTTTGCCAGGGGATATAATGCAAATACAGAACGCCAACACCGTGCCTTGACAATTGACAATGACAAAAAAACGCTATACAAATATCACAAGTGCAGGTAAAAAATAAAATTTTCGGATTAAACTCAATATTTTTCTCATTTGTAGTTGCGGGAATAATATTAAACATTGACATCATCAGTCTAATCAACAAAACACAATATTTACATGAATTTAGACAAAACGTTCATAAAATAATATGAAAATTGGTATAATGTCAATTGTCAAGGCACGGTGTTGGGCTATTTACTGAAGCGGTCGTTGTCCGGACAGATACACTGACAATCCGAATATCGAAAGAATAGCACCCGGAACGAGCCAACCCAAAGTTCCAACCGGTCATATTTCATGTTCAATAGTTATTGAATCATAAATTCTGCGTGATATCATGTTTCCACAAATCCGTAGGAGGATGGTAAAATATGATGAAAAGATCATTTGGTGTTCTGTTCGCCGCCATGGTCTTGTTTATTCCTTTTTTCAGCTATGGAATAGATACTGTCCGGATAACAAGGTTTACAAAGGGGTCATAGTATCGTATGACAATGGCAGTTACAAGATAAAAGTTAACCGAAAAGTAAATATTTCCGATGCCGAGGTATTCCGTATCTGGTGGCAGGCAACGCAGGCGGAACTGGATGATGCGTTTAAGGGAGAAGCGGCAAAGTCACCCAAGATAAAAAGGGACCTTGGCAAGTGGTCGGTACGGGGATACCATGAACATATGTTCTTTGTTGACCAGGACATGGCAGAGACATTCGGCGGCGGTTTCAACAATTTTGGCGTGGGTATTGGCAATGAATTTCATAATTTTGGGTGGGATGTCATCCTGTATATGGGGGCGGGTCAGGGGATGAGGCTTTTGTCGAGCCTTCCAATTCTTCGGAACATATAACAGGGCGAAAGACCACCTTATACGGCATAATTGTTAACGCAATGGAACGTTTTATGCCGGATATTTTTGTCAGTCCCGTCATAGGGATTTCCTTCTCGATAGACAATGTTACTGACGACACCGTACCTCGACATTGACATTACGCTAAAAATACATTTAAAATACAGTCTCTGAACTTTCTGTGTTGACACCCGATGAGCATCTGCTAATACCAGGGCAAATATGGGAGGAACATGAGCGGACATTGCTGCTTGTAACTGTTCTGAGATGTATTATGTTACTATGTCATCCAAACTTCAAAGCCGGCTTGTCGTCCTCACGGTATTGAGAATGAGCCCATATTTGCGGGCCGTGCATATGAATGCCGCACAACAATTGCTGGTAATAAAAAGGCCTTTGATGTATAATTAACCGTTAAAAGAAATTGTGCGTAAGGTAATTTTTTAAGGGGTAAAGCATGAGAAGAGAGGCTGATATCCGGATTTACCTTTTAAAAAGTTTTATGGCCATGCTTTATCTCTCGGCAATATCCTCCGCGAGCCTTGCGGCCACTTCCACATTCACGCCCACATCCACGGCCACGTTCACCGCCACTTCCACCCATACGGCTGTTGTTTCATCTGTATGGAGGGTAAACGCGGGAGGCCCGATTTATCCTGACAGTTGGGGTAACACATGGATTGCGGACGCTTATTATGACAGCGGCACGGCACACTGCGTGACCGAGACGGTATCAAATACCAACGACAGCACCATCTATCAGTGTGAGAGGTACGGCAACCTTTTTACGTATGTTTTTAATGTCCCGCCGGGCAATTACCGGGTAACGATGAAATTTGCCGAACTGTACTGGACTGCGGCGGGTGAGAGGTTATTTGATGTTTTAATAAACGGCTCACGCGTACTCGATGACTACGATATTTTTTCCGATGCGGGTTCTGCGTTTCGCGCTGTCAGAAAAGTGTTCGACAACATATCCCCGGCCGTCGGACAGATAGCATTGCAGTTCGGGCCGGCAGGCATAGATAACGCCCAGGTCTGTGCCATACAGATAAATCCAATGCCGCCGACCCCGACACCCACCGGGACGCCTTGCGGTACTCCGGCAATAATCCCGTATTTACGTGTAAACGGCGGCGCCTGGCAGCAGGTTGACGCCATAACCGTGAACCAGGGTTTTACAGTAACGCTCGGGCCGCAGCCGCTTACGGGAGGGACCTGGAACTGGACCGGACCTTCGGGATTCAATTCGGCACTACGTGAAATAAGCGGCATACCGCTTACGGCGGGGGTTAATACATTTACGGCAGAGTACACCGATGCGTGCGGCGGCAAGGCCGTGCATTCCTATAATATAACAATGCTCATGGCGACGCCAACCGCAACTGTTCCGGCCGTGACAGCCGGTTGTGCGGCAGGGATAAGTGTTGACGGCGTCATGGACGAACCCGCCTGGGCTCCGGTTGCCCAAAATCAGGTGGCGAAACTGTGCCAGGGAACCAATCCTTATAATATATCGGGAGCATTCAAAACATCATGGGATACCGACAGTCTGTATGTGGGCGTTGCCGTAAATGACAGTTACCTGAACGCGACTCAGGTGGCATGCGCAAACTACAATGATTCGGCGGTGGAGATATACCTGGACATGGCCAATGACCGCGGAGGTTCGCCCTATCCCGGTTCGGTGGGCGATTTTCATTTTATGATCAGCTATGACTGCCGCCAGTTCTGCCTGAATGCCGCGGTTGCACTGCCTCCCACAGGAATGCAGTATGCCAGCACGTATGACGCCTCAGGATATACAATGGAGGTAAAGATACCATGGACCCTGCTGGGTGTGGTGCCACTCATAAACGACAGCTATGGGTTTGACGTACAGGTGGATTTTAACAACGGCACCAACGAGCGTGTCGGGCAGCTGGTGTGGAACGGGGACGAAAACGACTGGCAGAGTTCCGCGAATTTTGGGGAAATCACGCTCGGGTATTGTCCCAGTCCGACAGCCACTGCCACACAGGTTCCTCCGACACTCAGCGAATCTTTCCATGTATTTCCAAACCCCGTGAACCCCGCGCTGTCGCAGGCGCGGTTTAACTACAACATTTCCAACGAATCAGAGGTAAGCATAACGCTCTATACAATAAGCGGGAACCTTGTAAGGAAAGTTTTGGACAGGGCGGTAAAGCAGCCGGGGCAGCACAACGAGGACTCGTGGGACGCCAAAAATGAGTCGGGCATTGAAGTGCTGTCAGGGGTATATCTGTGCGTGCTCGAGGCAAAAGAGAGGGCGACGGGCGCGGTTACCAGGCTTGTTAACAAAATGGCGGTCTTGCGGTGAAAAAGGCAGATACCGTATGCGGGGCATCCGTGGTATGTGCGGCTCTGATATTTATTTTCTTTCATGGGACGGCAGCCGCCGTTCAGGGCGATTACGGTTCTGAGGGTGTCTTCATGACAGGGGCCGGTTCCAGACCGGACGGCATGGGGGGTGCTTTTACAGCGGCGGCTGACGACCTGTCAGCAATGCACTACAATCCCGCAGGGCTGGCAAACTTAAAGAAACAGGCGGTATCCATTCTGTACTACCCGCTGTATGAATCGGCATCCTACGGCTCCGCGGCATACGGGCAGGCACTTCTGGATTTTGGGACCATCGGAATATCTGTTTACAGATTTTCCGCCGACGGCATGCAGGGTTATGACATGGACGGCAATCCGACATCCGTTTTCGGGAGCGAACAGTATAAAATTACGATAGGCTACGGCCGCGCCATATCCGGAGCCTTTTCCGCCGGGGCAAATGTCAATGTGTATTACTCGAATATTTCCAGGTATAATTATGCAGGCGCGGGCGCGGATATAGGGCTGCTGTACATGCCCTTCCAATTCCTGCGCGCCGGATTGATGGTCAGAAATGCGGTAACCCCGGTTTTTTCCATGCAGTCGGTTACCGAAAACCTGCCTCGTATGTACACGCTTGGGCTTTTGGCGCGGCACAAAGCAGGGGATTTTGAACTAAAGGCCGCTGCTGACATTTCGGCCGGAGAAAAGGAAGGATTCAAGGACAGGTTCGGCTTTGAGGCTGACTGGCTGGGTACGGCGTCCGTCAGGGCTGGTTATTGCGACGGCGGATTTACTTTCGGCGCCGGATTGTCACTGTTTGATGTGAGGTTTGATTACGCTTATATTTCAAACGGCGATTTGGGCGGCATGGACAGGTTCACGGTATCATACGTTTTCGGGATGACGCTGGATGCGCAGAAGGAGAAGAAACGCAGGGAGATATACAATGAAGTCCGCAGGCTGGTCGAGGCAAAGGTAAGGATAAAGATAAAGGAAGAGGCGGAAGCGCTCTACAGCCGGGCTTATGCGCATTATCAAAAAGGAGAATACGGCGAGGCACTGGCAAAGGTGGAAAAATCCCTGGAATGGAAGAGGGATTATGAACCGTCCATAAAAATGAAAAAAATACTCGGGGACAAAATAAAGGAAAAACTGAGCAGCGGCGCGGGCGCAGGATTGTCCGAGGTGAACGATGTATACGTAACCGCCGGCATTGAATTTTATGAAAAAATGCAGTATGATGAGGCCATAAAACGGTGGGAACAGGCGTTGAAGAACAGACCCGGCAATAAAGCCATAAAATCGATGATACTGACGGCCCAAAAAGAGATGGAATCCGTCCCGAAAAAGTTGCAGGTAACAAAAGAACAGAGGGAAATGGCGGATAAACTCTATTACCTGGCGGTGAACAGTTATACCGCAGGCGACCTGAAGGGCGCCATAGATAAATGGAAAAAGGTACTGGCAATAGACCCCGAGGATGTCAAGACCTTGAGGGACTTAAAGAAGGCACAGGCGGAACTTGAAGAACTCTCCAGACGGGGAATAGAGTGAAGGCAAAATACACGGGTATAAAGTGGGAAATTATGACGGTTATCCTATCCCTGACGCTGACCGTTACGGCTATTATGGGGTTTCTACTGCTTAATGTGCAAAAGAGAAGCCTCGTTAACGAGTTGGAACTCCGGGGATTGAGCATCACCAGAAACATCGCCAACAACATCGCGGATTTCATCCTTGTTCGGTATGAACTGGAAGCGGCCAGGGTACTCAATGAGGCCATGAAGAACAAAGGGGTAAAATATGCGGTGGTGGCCGATCCCCGCGGCATAATCCTCGCGCACAACGATATGACACTGGTAAGGACAAAATACGCCCCGCCGGGACGAATGCTCTATACAACGCCCGGGAAAAATGCAGTTTATGAGATGCCCTCAGGCGAAAAGGTCATAGAGTTCACGGCACCAGTAGTGGCAAAGGGCAGGGTCAGGGTTGGCGTCGTATTTGTGGGGATATCACATGAACTCATAAGCCATGCTCTGCGCAGGACCTATTTCGGCATAACGGTTGTCATGGTAATTGCCGTGTTGCTCAGTTTCCTGGGTGCCTTTTTTTTAAGTGCGGCCATAGCAAAACCCATATTTACTCTTGCCGAAGGCGCCAGGATAACGGGGATGAGTAAACTGGACCACAAGATAAGGATAAA
>JAJFUW010000228.1 GCA_021372235.1 Spirochaetia bacterium | reverse complement strand
GCCGCGACCTTTATGGTCGCGTGAGCAGAAAGAGCGCCCCACGCGACCGCAGGGGGCGCGGCTACAAGAACGGTTTGGCATAACAGTTTTAGTCGCGTGAGCAGAAAGGGCAACCCCACGCGACCGCAGGGGGCGCGGCTACAAGAACGGTTTAGCATAACAGTTTTAGTAGCCGCGACCTTTATGGTCGCGAGAGCAGAAAGAGCGCCCCACGCGACCGCAGGGGTCGCGGCTACAAGAGCGGCTGTTAAAACAGGAGGTTTTTATGTTATTCAACGAAGGCGTAGTGGACAGGGTTATCAGGATATCGCTGGGCTGCGGGTTTTTGGCCGGCGGATTATTTGCTGTGGGGATGTCACAAATAGCACTTTTTGTTGTGGGCGGGTTGTTGCTTGTAACAGGTATCATCGGTATTTGCCCGGTATATCTGCTTTTTAAGATAAATACAAACCCGAAAAAGGCGGACGAAACCGGGAAATGAAAAGATTCCTGCCAGTTGCGATGCTCCTCTTGCCGGTAGCCCTCATGGCCGAGCAGTACGAAAACCCCATGTTCCCTCCGGGCCGGAGGAGAACCAGATGTACATTTCTATAACCTCGGTTTTTTTCAACGTCTATCCACGATTATCCGGCAGACAACCGGTCGGCCATGCTCGATGACGGAGCGAATTTCACCGCAGGCATGCGTTATATTATGATATGGAACGGTTTTGAGGCAGGGGATTCATACAACCGTGAACAGAGTGAAAAGACAATACAGCTTTCATGGACCCGCAATATAATATAGAGGACAAATATTTTTCCATGAAAGTATTGAGCGAATACTATGATCACACACGCTTTGGCGGACGGGACTCAGGAATTATCGGGGTGCTCGCCATCCAGAGCATATAGCTATTTGACGGGTGTCTTATATTGAGCGCGGACCTTGCGTATGATATGGTCACGGAGGAACCGGGATCGGCGATCGGGGCCGGCGTTAACGTATCCAAAGGATGGGACGTACTTGCCGAGCATTATCCGGTAGTTTTTGCCGGCAATACGACAGGATGTTTCGGGTCAGGCATAAAATTTGAGACCTACGGCCATCAGTTCATTTTCAGACCCTGGAATTCGGCCTCGATAGGCGCGAGACGTCTGATGCAAGGACAGATACGCAGGACCTCTACGCCGGGTTTGAACTCATGAGGATGGCAGCGTTTTAGGCCGGTTGGAAACAGCCGGAAATATGAATTGCCCGCCATAGTCCGTGTAAAAAACCTTTATTAAATGGCTGAATAAGTGTAAAATGCCAAAAGAAAGTGGGTTTTCGTATTCACATTTAATTACAAAAAGAGGATATGATGTCGTCAAAAAAGAAGAACGCCGACCAGCTTGCGATAGACACCCTGCGGCTTTTGTCAGTTGACATGGTGGAAAAGGCAAAATCAGGCCACCCGGGCATGCCGCTGGGAGCGGCACCTTTTGTATACGCACTATGGTCTAAATATCTGAACATAAGCCCCTCAAACCCGGAATGGTTCAACCGCGACAGGTTCATACTTTCCGCGGGCCACGGCTGCGCACTATTATATTCACTCCTGCACCTCTCGGGTTTTAACCTCTCCATGGATGACCTGAAATCATTCAGACAGTGGGGTTCAAAGACACCCGGCCATCCGGAATACGGCCGCACACAGGGCGTCGAGGCGGCCACAGGGCCGCTGGGCCAGGGGTTTGCCATGGGAGTGGGCATGGCTATAGCCGAGCGCACCCTCGCCGGATGTTTTAACAAACCCGGGTTCCCGATTGTCGACCACTATACATACGTTGTGGTCTCCGACGGCGACCTCATGGAAGGCATCGCCTCGGAGGCGGCGTCGCTGGCAGGGACGCTCAAACTGGGGAAACTCATATACCTCTACGACGACAATGACATTTCCATAGAAGGCTCGTCGAGTCTGGCGTTTACAGAGAACGTGAGGGAGAGGTTCGACGCCTACGGCTGGCACACACAGGCGATAAAGGATGGCAATGACATAAAGGCTGTACAGAGTGCCATAGCCGCCGCCCAAAAGGTACACGATAAACCTTCCATCATTATTATAACCACGCGTATAGGTTACGGTTCTCCCATGGAGGGCGACGCGGCCGTACACGGCGAGCCGCTGGGCTGGGACGCGGTCAGGAAGACAAAGGAATTTTTTGGTTTTGACCCGGGAAAGAGTTTTTATGTGCCGCGCGAGGTTACGGCCAATTTCGATGCTCTGAAAAAAAAGTGGGCGAAGAAGGAAAAAGAGTGGATAAAACTATTTGAGAAATATAAGGAACAGTATCCGAAAGAGGGAAAACTTTTTGAGAAATACATGACGGGCCATATAAACCGCAATTTAAAACCAAACCTGTTGCCTTTTAAGGTGGAGGACGGGCCTATCGCCACGCGCACTGCCTCGGGCAAGGTGATGAACCAGATCGAACTGTATATGACGGAATTTTTAGGCGGGTCCGCGGATCTGGCGCCTTCGACCAAAACGCTGTTAAAGGGCCACGGTTCTTTCGGTATTGCCGGCATGTGCGAACGCAACCTCCATTTCGGGGTGCGCGAGCACGCCATGGGTGCCATCGTGAACGGCATGGCACTGCACGGAGGCATTATACCGTACTCTGCCACATTCCTTGCGTTCTCGGATTACATGAGGCCATCCATCAGGCTGGCGGCCATCATGCAGACACACTCCATATTTATTTTTACCCACGACTCCATAGGATTGGGCGAGGACGGGCCGACGCACCAGCCCGTGGAACAGCTCTCGTCGCTGCGCATGATACCCGGCCTCACTGTCATAAGGCCGGCTGACGCGAACGAAACGCTTTCTGCCTGGTATTACGCCATAGTAAACAAACTGCCGGTGGTGCTGGTATTTTCCAGGCAGAACCTGCCGGTGCTGGACAGCACAAAATACAATGTATTCGAAGGGGTTGAAAAGGGCGGGTATGCCCTGAACGACGAGCAAAAGCCGGAGATAATACTGATAGCGACCGGATCCGAAGTGCATCCGGCGCTCGCCGCTGCGGAAAAACTGAAGGAAAAAAAGATAAGGGCGAGAGTTGTTTCCATGCCATCCTATGAAATATTCATGAAACAGCCGCAGGCCTACAGGGATGCGGTGATACCGCCGAAAAACAAAAAGCGGCTCATCATAGAAGCGGGTTCGACATCGTTCTGGCGCGGCCTGGCAGGGGACGAGGGCGACGTATTAGGCGTTGATACTTTCGGGGCCTCGGCCCCGGGGAAGATTGTAATGGAGAAATACGGGTTTACCGTTGAAAACGTGGTTGCAAAGGCGCTTTCCTTAATTAATAATTAACAATGAATAGTTAATAATAGGTGCAAAGGCACTTTCCGTCTGCACAAAGGGATATGTTACTACCTTCTCCCTCTGGGACTCTTTGTAGTACCCCTTTGAGGGGTAGAAGGTTAGGATGAGTGGAAATGTACTGATACTGTAGGGACAGCGCTCCCGCGCTGTCCGAGGGCATTTGAACAGGGGAAATTTAGGTTTCGTATTTTGTTTTTATAGGTAAAGACCCATTACTAATTATTCATTGTTAAATATTAATTACAACGAAGGGGGTTTTAAAGCATGCAGATAGGGATGATCGGCCTCGGACGCATGGGGCTCAATATGTCAAAACGTTTGAAACAGGCCGGCCACGAGGTTTTTGTTTTTGACCGCAACACCGAACGCACGCAAACCCTTTGCAAGGACGGCTGCAGGGGCGCTCCGACTGCGAAAGAACTTGTGGACATGATGAAACCTCCCCGCGTTATTTGGCTCATGCTGCCGGCGGGTGAAGTAACAGACGCCAAACTGAAACTGCTTTTTCCTCTATTATCAAAAGGGGACATTATCATAGACGGCGGCAACAGTTATTATAAGGAAGACAGGGTACGCGAGGAACTGTTCAGGCAGAGAGGCATCATATACATGGACGCGGGCGTATCCGGCGGGGTATGGGGATTAAAAAACGGGTACTCGGTCATGGTCGGGGGTTCTACCGAAGCATTCTCCCAAATCGAACCCGTACTAAAATCCCTGGCACCGGCGGGCGGTTACATGTACTGCGGCGGGCCCGGCGCCGGACACTATGTCAAGATGGTGCACAACGCGATCGAGTACGGCATGATGGAGGCGTATGCCGAGGGGTTTGAACTGCTGAAAACCTCGGATTACGGCGGGGATATTGACATGTCAAAAGTGGCTTCAACGTGGAACAATGGCAGCGTCGTAAAATCATGGCTTCTCGAACTGCTGGTAAATGTCTTCAATAATAAGGAAGAACTCGAAAAAATACAGGGCTACGTTGAGGACTCAGGGGAGGCGCGCTGGGCAGTGAGCGAAGCCGTAGAAAAGGGCGTGGCAGCGGATGTCATCACAGCATCGCTGTACAAACGTTTCGGTTCGCGCCAGGAGGACGCGTACTCCAACAGGATACTCGCGGCACTGCGGCGCGAGTTCGGCGGCCATTCGGTCGCCCGCAACGGAGAAGACGCAAAAAAGGGGACCCCGGGAGCCGGAGAGGCAAAACATTCCCGCGCGGATAAATAAGAAGTGGAACAAAACAGGTACAAATTCAACGTCGACGGCGGTATCAAGGATTCTGACGGCGGTTTTTGCGTGCAGGAAAAACCCGGGCCGTGCGGGATAGTCATATTTGGCGTTTCGGGGGACCTGTCGCACCGCAAACTCCTGCCGGCACTTTTCAGTATTTTTTGCCGCAGGGAACTGGAACCAAATTTTTTCATAGCCGGTTTCGGCAGGACAAAAATGGACGATACGATGTTCGCATCCGACGTATACACGGCCGTAAAAAATGCGTTCAAAAAATCGCCTGACAGGGATATAAAAGAGTTCACATCCAGGCTCTGTTATGTGCAGGGCGGGTATGATGACCCGGCTGCGTACGAAGAACTTAAAAAGAAACTGGCCGCGTTCGGACAAAAATACGGCACGGCCGGCAATGTCATATACTACCTCGCGACCCCGCCCTTTCTCGCGTTAAAGATAACGCAGCACCTCGGGATGTGCTGCCTCGTGGGCAAGAACGACAGCAAGCCATGGCGCAGGGTCATAGTGGAAAAACCGTTCGGTACGGACCTAAAAAGCGCGCGTCAGCTCAACAGCGAACTCATGCAGTACCTGAGCGAGGAGCAGGTATACCGCATCGACCACTACCTGGGCAAGGAAATGGTCCAGAACGTCCTCATACTGCGGTTCGCCAACCTGATATTCGAGCCAATATGGTCCAACAAATACGTTGACCACATACAGATATCAGCCATGGAAAAACTCGGGGTAGGGCACAGGGCCGGATATTTTGATTCCGCAGGCATTATCAGGGACGTCATGCAGAACCACCTGCTGCAGCTTGCGGCCATGGCAGGCATGGAGGCACCGAAACTTTTCTCCCCTGACCATGTCAGGGAAGAGACGGAAAAATTCATCAGGGCAATTGATCCCATTGACGTCGAGGATGTGGTGATAGGCCAGTACGCGCAGGGCAACCCCGGGTTAAAGGGCATGAAGCCTTATATGGAGGAAGAGAACGTTCCGGCCGGATCAAAGACCGAAACATACATAGCGGCGAAACTCACAATAAATAACAACCGTTGGCAGGGCGTGCCTTTTTACGTGCGCGCGGGCAAGATGCTGGGCAAGCGCCGCAGCCAGATAACAGTGAAGTTCAAAAAGACGACCGACTGCATGTTCTGCCCCATACCCGAAACGTCGCTGTCGGGCAATACGCTTATTATAAATATACAGCCGGAGCAGGGCGTATCACTGACCGTCCAGGCAAAACAGCCGGGGCCGAAATTGTGCATAAGCCCGGTTGAACTGAATTTTAATTACCGCGATATATTCGGAGGAGAGTTAAAGGACGATTACGAGCGGCTCATACTCGACTGCATGCTGGGTGACCAGACGCTTTTCTGGAAGCGCACCGAGGTGGAGGCCGCGTGGGAGCTCATAACGCCCATGCTTGAAAAACTTACTCCGGCATACAGGGGCGTAAAACTGGAACTATACCCGGCGGGGACTAACGGGCCGGAAGGGGCGGAACGGCTCATACGCAGGGATGGCAGGGAGTGGATCTGATTATGTTCCAGGGTCCAAAGGGCCGAAAAATTGTAGGGCCAGCGATCCCGCGCTGTCCCGGGGCTTTAAAAAAACCGCCCAAACGACGCCACGGGGGGCGCGGCTACAAGTGCGGTTTGGCATAACGGTCTTAGTAGCCGCGACCTTCATGGTCGCGGAAGTGAGGCGCCCCCAACGCGACCGCAGGGGTCGCGGTTACAAGAGCGGTTGGTTGAACAGGAACGTTCCAAAACACATTTGTAGACACAACCTTTATAGTCGCGGCAGTTATGGAGGAAAAAATGAAAACAATTGTAAAACGCTTCGGCAATTTGAATTCTTTAAGTTCCTACGCCTCTGCCCTCATAATCAAAACCGCCAAAGCCGCAGTTAAAAAACACGGCTGCTTCACGCTGTGCGTCTCCGGCGGCGAGGCGCCCCGGCCGCTCTACAGGCTGTTGGCGAAAAGCGCCATACCGTGGAAAAAGACCTTCATATTCTGGCAGGACGACAGGTTTATAAAATATGATTCGGAGAATTCCAACGTTAAGAACATATATGACAACCTCATAAAACCCGCAGACGGCAGGATATCGCCCGACAACATATTTCCGGCACCCTCGCCGGAAATGATATATGACCCCGCCACCGCGGCGCTGGCGTACGAAATGATACTGCGCAGGCTTTTCAATGATTTCGGGCAGAGAGGGCTTCCGTCCATGGACATGATAATCGCGGGCGTGGGGCCGGACGGCCACACAGCTTCGCTTTTTCCGGGGGACAAGAAAGCGCTGGAGGAAAAAAACAGGCTGGTGATAAATGTTAAGGCTCCAAAGGGGATGGCGGTAAAAAACAGGATAACAATGACACTCCCTATGATAAACAACGCGAAGGATATAATTTTTGTGATATCGGGTGAAGGAAAGACCGGGGTGATGAAGGCGGTACTAAAAGGGAATAAAAAATACCCGGCCGCGAGGGTAAAGGCAAAAGGGAAAACGACGTGGCTGTTGGACGGGGAATATATTCAAATGGTGTGACCCTGTCTTTTGCAGGGGGCAGCACTCCAGTGCTGTCCGGGGGCGGTTGAAATGACAAGAAAATACGCCCCGCGCAACCCGAAGGTTTGCGGCTACAAATACGGTTCAGTTTTAGCAGAGCACACAAAACAAATTCCTGCCGGATGCAAATCCGTCTTTGTAGCCGCGGCCTCTTTAGGCCGCGCTCATGCAATGCCGGAGTCACAACTTGCGGATTGTACAAATGCGGTTTAGTTTTAGAATTGTCTTCCGCATGGACGGCACCCCGTGCCGTCCAAAGGGCAGTTAAAACAGCTCAGGTGTGTTGTTGCAGTTTGTCAGAAGATACATCCGTACAACCTAAAGATTGCGGCTACAAAGGCGGTTCAGGTTATAAAAAACAAAGGCGCGGTTCTCACCGCGCCTTTGGGATTTGTGATTCGGTTTTTTTGATTGCCCTTACGGGTTTTCCGACGGCGGGGGCGGGCAGTATACCGCAGCCTCAGGGTTGTAGTACATGGTCGCCGCGTGCGTCGCCCCGTTGTTCGTGTGCTGTATCGCCAGCGCTATCCGATCCAGCCCCGAGCAGGTCGCAAGCGGGGCGGTATAGGTGCCTTTTAACACCAACTCTTCGCCTGCTGATACCGATACGTCGCGCCAGTACATCATGGAGTCGCCGGGCATTGCCTCGCCTTTTGTATAATCCACTATCTGCGGGTCAGGATACCACCATCTGTCGCATGTGCCGGTCTCGTAGTACTCCTGAACGGCCGCCACGTCGAGGTGTTCGTATTTGCGGTTGCCCATGTTGGTTATGTGTATCTCGTAGTTCATGGGCAGGCCGATGTAATATCCGGCGTAGCCTTCCGCTGTATAGAAATAGGGAGACTGGAAGATGATATCGATATCGAGCCATTTGAGTTCGCCGGCGTGCTCGCCTATGCCCTGTATATGGCCCGCGGTCTGTGTAGTGACATCCCAGTCAACAGAACCGTCGGATGAGTCCGTCGAGTAGGTGTATTCGGTATTGACCGCAGCATCGCCGTTTTCAGCTAAAACTGTCGCCCACGCTGTCGGGACCTCGACTGGCCCTGGTGTTGAGGCGATATCCTCTTTTACCGGTGATGTTGGGTTGACACCATCAGTGTCGCAGGCGGTAAAAAGGAATGCCGCGGAGAATAAGAGCATGACCAATACTAAAAGTTTTTTCATTTTGAAAGCCTCCCCCATTTATTTGTTACAAAATTATACACGCATTATTATACTTTGTCAAATCTGCGCGTAAGATATTTTGTTAAGTTAATTTTGACGGGAAAGTGACGCAACGTTTGGATGGTAATTATTCCTTATATAAATTCCTTATGTTGTGATAAAGTATTAGAGCAAGCCAAAAGCCGCAAACCATAAGTTAAACGGTGATGTGAAAATTTTGCATTTTCCGCCACTTTTTCCATCTAACTTGAGGTTTATGGCCTGACAATTTTAAGCGGAGGTTCTATATGAACAGTTTCACAATTTTTAACCCGACAAAGATTATATTCGGCGCGGGCGAAATAGACCGGGCAGGCGCGGAAGCCGCGGCAATAGCAAAAAGTGCCATCATAATAACCGGGCAGGGCTCCGTAAAAAGGAGCGGCCTGCTGGACAGGGTGACGGCTTCGCTCAAAACAGCTGGGGTTAAAAGCGTCGTATATTCCGGGGTGACGCCAAACCCGAAAGACACGGAAGTTGATGAAGCCGCGGCGCTCGCTGTAAAGGAGAGGTGTAAACTCGTGATAGGCCTCGGCGGCGGTTCGGCAATGGATGCGGCCAAGGGAGCGGCCATAGTTGCCGCGAACGGCGGCGGGATATGGGACTATGTGGGCCTGTCGGGAAGGAAATCCAGGGAGATAAAAAAGGCCATCCCTATAATGCTGATACCGACCCTGGCAGCTACAGGTTCCGAGGGCAACCCGTCCGCTGTGTTTTCAAACAAAAAAACACTCCAGAAGTCCGCCATATACAGCCCGGATTTTGCTTATCCCAGGGTCTCCATTGTAGACCCTGATACGACCCTTTCCGTGCCGGCCAAGCCCACGGCAGAGGGGATAATCGACATCATAATGCACGTACTGGAAGAGTACCTGACAGGCGCGCCCGACTGCGCACTGCAGGACAGGATGACCGAGGGCGTTATACTGACCTGCATGGAAAGCGGGCTCGCGGTCATGAAGGACCTCTCCGACGCAAAAGCCCGCGCCGACATATCACTCGCCTCGACAGTGGCCCTGCAGGGCCTGCCGAACTCGGGCCGCGGCGGCAACTGGGCTGTGCACCCTATGGAGCATGCGCTCTCAGCCCTGCATGACGAGATAGCGCACGGCTCAGGTATAGCCGCTATTCTGCCGTCATACATGAATTATCTGGGGATGATAAAACCGGAAAAGGTGCTCCAACTCGGAGATAGGGTATTTGGAGTCGGATGTGAGATCAAGGACGAATTAAAGATACCAATGTGCATTGAGAGGCTGAAACTGTTTATAACAGGTTTAGGCCTCTCTGACAACCTGAAAGACCTGGGGTTAAAACCGGATGAGCCCGCGTTGATAGCTGAAAAGGTAATCGAGATTTCGGGCATACCGGCCCCTATAAAAAACAAAGAAGACCTGTTTGCAATACTTAAAAACGCCTACTAATGTCCCTGCTCATTAATAATTATGAAGACGAAACTGTATTTTAGAATATGCGTGTGCTATACTTATCATAGATAATGACCCGATAAAACCGACAGGCGGCGTATATGGGCAGAGTAGGTTTTGTAGACCACAAAGGCTGCAAGATACTGCGCATGGATTTCAAGGATTGCACCATCGAGGATTACAGGAATATCCTTACAGAATCCGCCGCTATCATCCGTTCCGGCCCTGAGCATTTCATCCTGACCATGGCGGTTTCAGTCGACGACATACCCATATTTACGAACAGGGACGTTTTTGTCGAATACCTCGCCGGAAACAAAAAACACGTGGCCGCAGCGGCGGTCGCCTCGGTTTCGGGGCTCAGGAAGACGCTGATGATGACAATGCTGTCGCTTTCACGCAGGGAGATGGGTGTTTTTGATAAAGAAGAGGACGCAAAGGAGTGGCTCGTGGAACAGAATAATCACAAATTCCAAATCACGGATCCCGAATTAAAAATCGAAAATCATGGTTAAAAATTATAATTAAATGCAGAAAAAGGCTCTTGTTAAATATATTCGTTGAATTTCTGGATGGTTTTTTCTTTTGGCCACCACATTTTAAAATCCGTTGTTATCTTCTGCGCCTTGCCGGTCTTTGCCGAGAGGTAGGCTTTGTCCATGACTTCCATAATATGCAGCGACTGCATGGCGCCATAGACCGGTTCGGTGCCTGAACGCACACAGCCTATGAATTTGCCCAGTATGTCGTCCTCGGGGTTAAATTCCGGGAAGCCGTCCGGTATGTAGCAGTTGTCAAAGTTCCTGAACTTGACATGTTTGCCTTTTACCTTTGCATCGGTCTTTACGATGAGCTGCCGGTTGTCCGCGTTTATGTAGACCGCGCCCTTGCGGCCGTATATGGCAGTATAGTTCTCATAGTGGGTGTGGGCCCATGAGGCTTTTACAGAGGCAAATACGCCGCCGTCAAACTCGAGCATCATGAAAGCGTTGTCGTCCACGCTCGGAGTTATCCTGTCGCCGTTGGGCAGTATCCTTTTGGGGATAAGCATGTTGATGAAAGCCGAAACTTTCCTGACCGGGCCCATTATCGAAATAAGCCTGGACAGGGCGTAACAGCCGACGTCAATCACGGCGCCGCCTTTTGCTATTTTGCCGTTATAATACCAGTTGTTTCTCGGCGGGCCCTGTACCGACAGCTCGGAGTGGCCGGAGAGTATCTTGCCTATGTATTTTTCCTTTATAAAATCAAGGGCGCGCAGGTAATGAGGGTAGTGGTCGAACGGGAGGCCCATTATGAGTTTGCCGTACTTTTTCGCGGCGGCAACCATCCTTTTTGCGTCACTAAAAGATGTGGCGAACGGTTTCTCGACCAGCACGTGGCAGCCGGCCTTCATCGCGGCGATGGCGTCATCGGCATGACACGAGTGCGGAGTGGTGATGACGGCACAGTCGGCCTTTTCCGTCTTTAACATCATTGTGAGGTCGTCATAATAGCGGGGTATGGAGTATTTTTCAGCCTTTTTCTCCGCGTTTTTTAAATGGCGCGACCATACGGCCCCGGCGCGCACGCCGTCGAGTTTTGAAGCCATGACAATAAAACGGTCGGATATTTCGCCCGCCCCGATAAAAACTATATTCAAATCCTTCATCGAAAACCTCCCATTGTACGGATAAATGCGGATAACCGCATTCCGGATGTAAAAACGGAACTCCAGGCTCCAAACCGATTCTATCTATCCTCATCTGCTTTAATGATATTATTATATATTAAGGAAAACACCAAGTCAAAACAACTGCAACCAAACTGTTCTGTTTTAACGTTTCAAGATCTGGTATAATAAAAAAAAATAATGATTTGCGTTAATATGCACCAATGAAATCCGGGAGGAAAAGATGGAAAACGCAAAGAGGTCCGGTTTTTGGGAAATAGTAAAAAAAGGCGTGTCAATTTACATCAAAAACATTTGGGTCATCATCGCCATTGACCTCGTCGCCATGATACCACAGATATTGTACACATACCTTTCAATGGGCGGTAAGGCTTCGTTCCGGACTCTCCCGTTGGGATTATTGAACATATTTTTACCCGTGTTGAATCTCGGGGCGCTGTTTTTTATCTTTGCCGCCGGCTACCGCGGCGAGACGGTGGATTTCAAGACTGCCTTTATGAAGGGACTGAAAATGTGGCCGCGCATGTTCGTGGTCGCGTTGCTGTACGGCCTGGCGACAGGCCTGGGGATGCTGCTGCTCATCGTCCCGGGCGTCATATTTGCGGCCAAATACTTTTTTGCCATACCCGCGGCGCTTGAAGAGGACAAAACAGAAGGGCCGATGGGCCGCGGAGCAAAACTCTCAAAGGGCAACATGGGGTTAATTTACCTCGTGATGTTCTGCGTTTACCTGCCGCTCATGCTTCCGGTTTCTTTCATAGCTCTGGCAGCCACGGGCAACCCGCTGCTTTTTGCGGCAGGTTTCATAGTGTTCGGGCTTATCAGCACTATCGCGCAGGCAGTGCATTATGCCGCGTATGCCGGCGCGGTTGAGGCAGCAGTACCCGTGGAATCCGGGCAGGAAGCACCGAAAAAACAGATAGGCGTGCTCGGAGGGTGCCTGATAGCGGCCGCGGTTACCGCGGTTATCATCGCCGCCATAGCAGGAGGCGTTTATTATGCCTATAAATATGTCGGGTTTGGCAGGATAATGAGGATGTGTACCGGCTCCACGATGAAACTGACCACAGAGATAGTCTGCACCTACCCCGATGGATGGTACGGTTTGCCGATAAATTCCGGGCATACTTCGTTCATGGTAATGCACGGCGCCATAACAGGGGATAAGGAAAACATAGGCATGCCGGTCGCGTTTTTCAGGGCGGTACCTTTTCCGCAGGAATTTTCGCTGAACCTGAAGGCGGTTGACGCTGCAGGATATATAATTGATATGGAAAAAGAGATAGCGGATTCCACGAGTATACAGGACCACACCCCGCATTGGGACGTACCCTCAGGGCTGCGGTCCGAAGAGGTAAAATTGGGCACGCTCAAGTGGCGCAGGATAGAGCTTGACGGCACGGACGATGACGGTGAAAAGGGGCAATGGCGCATACTCTATGCACGCCAGGGCGGCAAACTGGCCTATTTTTATTACAAAAGTCCCGACAAAAAGACAGACATGGAACTGTATGCCGCGGACGAAAAAGAGATTTACGGCATGGTGGCAGCGGCCACGGAGCGGCCTGAATAAATGATATTGACCGTTTCGTTTGATTGAATTACAATATCTATATATTTTAAATATACCGTACAAAGGAGAGTGGAAATGAACAAGTGGGAATGTGCTGTATGCGGATACATCTATGACCCGGCAAAGGGAGACCCGGATAACGGGGCCCCGGCAGGAACACCGTTTGAGAAATTGCCGGATTCCTGGGTCTGCCCCGACTGCGGAGCAGGCAAGTCCAATTTCAAAGAACTTAAATAAAAACCGGAGGGCGGAGCCCTCCGGTTTTTATTTATTTTTAAATTTAAAAAAAAAGGTCGGTATGAAAAATTACATCAAAATTGCGCTTACCGTGATATTTATTACGGCCGTGGTCTGCGTGCTGAAGTTCACGCCGCTGTCCTACTATTTTTTTGACCCGGCCGGACGCGAAATGTTTGTGGTGAAATTCGAGGCCTTCATGGACAACGCGGGCCCGTGGGCGCCGGTATTATTTGTGCTGTTTTACGCGGCCACCGTTATATGTTTCCTGCCGGCCTCGCTGGCAACGTCGATAGGAGGGCTGGTATTTGGCAAATGGTACGGCCTGCTGCTGAACGTGACGGCTGCAATGATAGGCGGTTCCATATCATTTTTGACGGCACGCTACCTGTTGCGGGATACAGCCGCAAAACTCCTGGAAGCGGGTCATTTCAAAAAGCTGGATGACAGGGCGGGGGAACATGGATTCTCTGTCATAGTGTATTTGAGGCTGCTTTTCGTCCCTTTTACCTACTTGAACTATGCGGCAGGTATATCAAAAATAAAATTCTCCGACTTTGCATGGGGAACGCTCGCCGGCGTGGTGCCCGGGCTGTTGGTGGTGACATTTTTTGCGTCAGCCATCAAGGAACTCATGCTCACATATAAAAGTCCGCTGGACCTGATACAGTTCAACGTCATATTCCCGCTGGCACTTTTCATATTTTCTTTTTTCATACCTGTGATTGTAAAGCGTTTCAGGAAACGTTTCTATGTCACGAAAAATATTGAGAAGGAAGTGGGGAACGAGTAAAGCGGGTCCAGGGTCCATGAAGTTTGAATTCCCCGAAAGGCCGGTGTTATTATGATAGAGTTAGTGAACCTTACCAAAAAGTACGGCTCGTTCACCGCGGTCAGGGAACTGAACCTCACCATCAAAAAAGGAGAGGTATTCGGATTTTTGGGCCCCAATGGCGCGGGCAAGACCTCCACTATCAAAATGATGTGCGGGCTTACATCCATAACTTCCGGCGATGCACTCATAGACGGGATATCCATACTGAAAGACCCCATGGGTTACAAGCACAGGTTCGCGCTCATACCAGACAAACCTTACATGTTTGAAAAACTCCGCGGCATCGAATACGCCCGGTTCACGGGCAACCTGTACAACGTCCCGGCAGGCGAGTTCAACCGCAGGCTCGAAAAATACGCGCGCATCTTCGGCGTTGATGAGTACATAAACGATTTCATCGAGACCTATTCGCACGGCATGAGCCAGAAATTGCTCATCGTCTCCTCACTGCTGCACGCCCCGAAAGCATTCATACTCGACGAACCCATGGTGGGCCTCGACCCGCGCTCCATGAAAACCCTGCGCGACCAGTTCGTGAAGCTGGCGGCGGATGGCATGACAGTTTTTATGTCAACCCACTCGCTCGAGACGGCCGAGGCCGTCTGCGATACAGTCGGCGTTTTGGACCATGGCCGTCTGCTTGCCTCGGGCAGTATCAGCGCGATCAAGCGCAAGAACCGCTCGAAAAAACTGGAAGATATCTTTTTTAAACTCACGGAGCCGGAGACCGCATGAGCGACCTGTTCTGGCTGCTCAATTTCCATTTTACACAATTCAAGAACCGTCTGACAAATCCCACAAAAGAGACCGCTGTCAAGAACATCCTTATTTTTATATTTGCGGCGATGTTCTTTCCTATCATATACCAGCTCTTTTTTTACATCTTTAACCACTTCCGCTCGGTCCCCATAATCGGAGGGTTGCTGGTAAACAGGCTCCTGTACGCTTTTTACATGACATTTTCCATCATGACGGTGCTCTCGGCAATAGTTTCCGCCATACCTGTCCTGTACCTTTCGCGTGACATGGAGTTTTTGTTCTCCTCGCCGGTGAGCATCGAGACCATATTTACGGTCCAGTCGGCAAAGATAACCATGGCCGCCAGCTGGATGATAGTTCTGATGGCGGTGCCGATATTCGCGGCCTATACCACGGTCATGAAACTGTCCGCAGGGCAGTATATTTTCATACTGCTTGCGCATGTCCCGTTCTTTGTCATACTGGCCAGTATAGGAATCATGCTGACACTCCTGCTGGTGAGGTTTTTCCCGGCAGAAAATGTCCGCAACATAGCGGTCGCATTCTCCGGGATTTTTGTCGTGGCCTTCATCGTCTATTTCAGGATGCTGCAGCCCGAAAAGCTGACGGGCGCTTCGTTCACGGAGGTCAGCCAGTTCTTCGATGCCCTGCGCGCGCCCGAGTCGCCGTTTTTTCCGCACACCCATTTCGTGAACCTGGTAAAGGCGATAACCGCGAGCGGCGTATACGCCGGGCTCGGAACGTTTTTTGCGCAGTTGGCCGTTGCAGCGTTGGCATCGGCAGCCACTATCCGGCTGTCAGGCCGCTATTATTTCGAGGGTTACGGCAGGAAAAACATATACAGGAAGTCGAAAAACCGCTACGTGGCAGCAGCTTACAAACAGGGCACGGTCTATGCGGCACAGACCTCAAAGGATTTCAAATACCTGACCAGGGACACGTCACAGTGGATACAGGTGGTATTTTTGGCGGGTCTTGTTTTTATATATCTTTACAACCTCTATAAAATGCCGGCGGAACTTTTTAACCTCAGGGAGTTTATCTATTTCCTGAACATAGGTTTCATCGGCATGGTGCTATCCGCGGTAGGGGCCAGGTTCATCCTGCCTGTCATCTCTAACGAAGGCAAGGGATTCTGGATATTCAAGACGGCACCGCTCACCATGAGGCGTTACGTCTGGTATAAATTTCTGGTTTACGGCGCGCCGGTGGTGGTGCTGGGGCAGGTGGTGGCGGCGGTATCCATATACATACTGCGGCCGGGCACTTTCATAAATATAGTTACAATAATCTCAACTTTTGTTATAACACTTGTAATAACCGCGGTGGGGACAGGGTTCGGGGCGCTTTTTGCCAATTTTAACATAAAAAACCCCGAGGAACTCATCACAGGCACGGCGGGGCTGGCTTTCATGTTTCTGACGTTCCTGTTTGTGGCTGTCATGCTTGTCATAGAGGCCGGGATGGTCAGGGAATATTTCATGGCCAGCCTTGTGAAGGCGAGCAGGTTTAACGCCGCACAGTACGCCGGCAGGTTTTGCATCATACTGCTCATTGCGGCCGCCATATCTGCGGGGGCTATGGAAGCAGGGATAAGAAAAATCGAAAAAGCGGAGTATTAAATGGAACTAAAAGGCAAGGTCATAGTGGAAGCCGGACATATAACCGAAGTATACGGACCCGTGCAGGCACTGCGCAACTGGCTCATCCCGAGGACGGACGAATTTTATTTTATTACACACCCGTTCTCATATTCCAAACTTGAGGGCAGTACGGTCACGTCCTACAAGAACGGGTTTAAAGACGCCGAGTTAAAGGGGCACAGGCGTTCCGGCAACCGGTTTGAGCAGTGGGTGAAGGACGCTTTTTTTAACATGAGGTTTTTGGCGTCGTTC
>JAJFUW010000190.1 GCA_021372235.1 Spirochaetia bacterium | reverse complement strand
TGACGGGATATGCCATATATTGTTCGATAGCGGCTGGCAGGACACGGTAAAATACGATGTAAAAAACAAACGAAAACAAATGACTTTTGATTTCGCTTGACGGCACTACCGGATGTCCTCGAAAAAACGGGGAAACTCCAGAACATCCATTATTGATAAAACCCCTGAATAATGATAAAATCCATTATATTTCTTTATTAAATCAGAGGAAAAAGCGGAAAAATGGACAAAAACAGGTTTGAAAAACTTATTTCAAAAATATCCGAGGTATCCCTGCTTTTTATCCTATTCATGTCAGGGCTTGTATTTTTTAGTTCCGCGTCAGACCCATTCTGGGTGGTCGAACGTTTCTTCCTTAAATTTTCCACTGCAATACTTATAATATTATATGTGGTCAAATCAATGACAAAAGGCAGTTTTTCCTGTGTGCGCACGCCTTATGATTCAGTATTCGCACTTATCATCGCAATAAACCTGGCAGGAATATTCAGCGCAAAGGGCATCTATGCCTATGTCGACAGACTCACCGAAAACCTCTGCTACATAGCGCTGTTCTACCTGGCGGCACAATACTGCGCCTCAGAGCGCACGGCTTTTAAGAAAGCGTTATCCGCGGTCATATTGTCGGCCCTGGTTATGGCCGTCTACGGCGTATTACAGGCCGGCGGCATCGACCCTGTCAACTGGAACTCGAATTTTTCGCGCAGGGCCGCATCCACGCTGGGAAACCCAAATTTCCTCGCGGGCCACATGCTCATTGTGATACCTCTGGCTTACGGGCTCATGCTCACATCCGCAACCCCTGCAAAAAAATTTGTTTTTTTCATCGTATCACTTTTTCTTACGGCGGCGCTCATAACTTCGCAGACAAGGGGAGCATACATAGGATTCGCAGTATCCGTCATAGTGCTTGCCGCATTGTTGTCAAAATATGAGGCGGAACTTTTCAAAAAATACAGGAAACTGCTCGTGGCGTTCCTGGTGATATGCGCTGCAGCGGCGGGCCTATATTTCGCGGCCAACCCATCGGCGGTCAAGAGGATAACCGATATAGTGACGTTGAAGGATGAGGCTGCGCATATCAGGGTCTCGCTTTGGAAAAATACTGCCTATATGATAAAGGAGAACCCGCTTTTAGGTTCGGGAGCGGGAAATTTCCCTATAAAGTATTCTTTTTATCAGTCGCGCTCGCTTTCGCCCGCGTTTTTTAAATCGAGCGATTATTACAAATCGGGCCATTCTCACAATGATTTCCTGCAGTTTGCGGCCGAATACGGCCTGCCCGGAGCGGGGGCGTATTTCGCATTTTTCTTCCTGCTTTTTTACACCGGTATCAGGTACCTGCGCCGCACAGGGGAGGAGAGGGCGGCTGTGGCCGCAATACTTGCGTGTTTTGCCGGGGTACTGGTGCACGCCATGTTCAATTTCCCGTTCCAGATAATACCGACAGCTTCGGTTTTTTATGCGCTCGCCGGTATGGCGTGTGCGCGGCAACTGGACGCGCAGCCGCGTTCCATAAAGGCCGGCAGGGCCGCGCCGGCCGCGGCTGTCTGTGCTGTCATTCTGGCAGGCTGCATGGCGTGCCTTTCTGCCAGGGTGTTATCCGCGGATGTTTATCTGCGCAAGGCACAGGAAGCCGAACATTTTAACCGGCAGTATGACGCGCTAAACTACGCCTCTGACGCCGCTGATTTGAACCCGTGGAACGACCGGATAAACTACTATTACGCCGGCCGCCTCCGGGCTTCGGGAAATTTTGACAGGGCCTTTGAAAAATTTAAACTGGTCTATAAACTCAACCCGGGATACTGGGAAAACCTTGTCAGCCTTTTTGACGCGTATGTCTCCAAAAACAACCCCAAAGACGGGAAACCCGTGGCGGACGCCATGTACGCGATATCGCCTTATTCCATGAGAGCGGTCTCTGCCATGGGCTATGTGCTCTATTCCTCCGGCAAATACACCGAGGCGATACAATTATATGAGAAGGCGTCAGCCTCGACCGGCGAGAGCGCTTCATTGCTCAGCCAGATGTCGGCCTGCTACGGCGCCATGGGGAACGTGCAGAAGACCATTGAGTATGCGCAGAAGGCGGCAACCATGGACCCGTCGTTTACGGACGCTTACTACAACCTGGCGGTCGCATACTACCGCATGCAAAATTACGGCGAGGCAATTAAGAACCTCAGGGAGATACTCCGGTACAGCCCCAATGATGAGAGGGCCAATGGGCTCATGAAGGTGATAGAGAATGCAGGAAAAAAGTAAATACATAGCCGCTTCACTTCTTTTTTTGGCGGTATTTTTTGTATACACGCGCACCATGAACCCGGTATTTCACTCGGATGATTCGCCCGAGACCATAGCCTGTTCATATACCCTCGGCATCCAGCATCCGCCGGGATACCCCTTGCCCGCGCTTACGGGGAAAATCATGACCATGTTCATGCCGGGAAACAAAGGGTTTGCCGTGAACCTGCAGTCCGCGGTATACGGCGCACTCGCGGCTGTCCTGATATTCTTCATACTTTTCGACACCCTGTCCGGCGGCGGCATAAAAAAATATTGCGCGTCGCTTGCGGGTGCCGCAACGTTTGCGTGGGGTTATACATCCTGGAGCCAGTCCCTATCCGCCAAGGGCGGCATTTACGCGTTGAACGTAATGCTGTTACTGCTTGTTATTTACGCCCTGTTTATGTGGGAACGCAGAAAAGAGTACCGCTGGTTCTATTTCGGCGTATTTATTTACGGGGTGTCGCTGGCCAACCACTGGGAGTCAATGGGCATCGCTTTCCCGGCACTCGCTGCTTTTGTGCTTCTGGTTTTTATGAACAATAAATACTACAGGACCATAACGCCTCTTAAGGCGGCAACGGCGCTGTTTCTGGGTTCGCTCGGCCTGTTGCTCTACGCGTATCTCATCATCAGGTCACGCGGCGGCGCATTTTTGAACTGGGGCGACCCGGACACGTTCAAACAACTCCTATGGGTAGTGGCCAGGGAAGAGTACACCTCAATGGAAAAAGCAAGAGATTTTGGCGTGATATTCCGGCAGATATCCAGGGCGGCCATGAACATAAGCGCGGAGTACACGTTAGCCGGGCTGGCAATTGCCGTGGCGGGCGTATGGGCGTTTTTCACGGGACTTAACAAGCGCAGGTTCGCCCTGTTCTCCATCATGTTTTTGACAGTAACGCTCGGACTGTCGCTCTATTTTAACCTCAAGACCGATATGATATGGATAATGGACGTGTTTTTGATACCCGCTTATGCGTGTCTGGCGGTATTTATAGGGGTAGGGGTGTGGTGGGGACTGAACAAAATAGGTCCAGGGTCCAGGGTCCAGGGTCCAAAGGGCGGGTCCGCTTCCCGGGAACCGGGGTTAAAAGAACAATCACAAATCTCATCCGTTATCGCCAAAGCTTCGGCAGACGGGAATCACAAATTCCAAACAAAATATGCCGCCATATCTGTTGTAGTTGCTGCGGTTCTTCCGTTGTTATTGATGGTTTCTAATTATAAAAAGGCTGACCAGCAGAGGTATTACTACGGTTATGATTATGGTATGAACATTGTCAAATCGATTGATTCCCCCGGCGCAGTTGCCATGCTCGAGGGCGACTACGCGGTCATGCCGCAGATGTTTTTCAAATACGTCGAGAAACGCATTGATTTCTGTCCGGTCACCACCATATTTCTCTATGTGCCGTGGTCGGTCAAAAACCTGCGCAACGAATGCCCCGGCCTGGTCATAACCGCACCTGATGACGCAAAATTTGGGGACAAGATAAAGAACATAGTGGAATCAAACTACAGGGACAGGGCCATATACGCGTCGGTCTTCCGCACCACTTTCCAGGAATTCTATCCCGAGGGTAATGCTGTCCTGAAACCCTACGGCTGGGTCATGAAGATGGATTTTGATGCGGCCGCCTGCCTCAAAAAAGCGGACGCGCACTTAAAGACAGGCTCGTACCGCAACATGCTGCACGACAGACTTTATATGGACCCGTCGACGCAGGTCGGGATGTCGAACTATTCGAGTATCTATATGGAAACGGGCAACGGTTATTCCGCAATCGGCAGGGAAGACAAGGCAGAGGAGTACCTGGGCAGGGCAGTGGCTATCTCCACGAAACAGACAAAAGGCATAGCTCTGACGCATTACGGCATACTGCGGTCGAAACAGGGCAGGTTTGACGAAGCGGCGGCGCTTTATGAAAAGGCTGTGGATGAGAACCCCGCGCTGACCGAGGCACATTCGAACCTGGCCGGTATCTACAATAACCTGAAACAGTATGACAAAGCGATTGCCTCCTGCGAGAGGGCTCTGAAAATAAACCCCAATTTTGTGGAGGCGTATAATAACCTTGCAATAGCGTGGTATAATAAAGGGGACAGGGAGGCCGCCATAAAATACCTCGAAAAGGCGGTCAGCATAAACCCGGGCAACACCCTGGCCCGGCAGAATTTGCAGGCTTTAAGGGGGATGAAATGAATATATTGGTGCTCTCCCCTGTGCTTCCTTACGGGCCGTCCGACGGCGACCGTTTGAGGATATACAGGACCGCAGAACAACTCAAAGCAGCCGGACACAAACTGCACCTGGTGAGTTTTATAAATCCGGGCGAGGAGCCACTGATAAAGGAAACCCTGAAAATATTTGACACCGTGGATACGGCGCGCATCAGCAGGGCCACGGTCCTTTATAATGCTGCTCTTTGCGTGCCGAGGGTAATACCGGTCAATACAGGCGCGTATGAACTGAAAAAAATGCACCGCCTCGTGGCGGGGGGCGTGAAACGCTACGCGCCTGATATGGCATACGCATACAGGCTGCGCATGGCACAGTACGCGGAAGGACTCGATATGCCAAAGGCCATTGATCTGGTGGACTCCATGGCCGGCTATATGGACAGGGCGTTAAATTACGAAAAAAACCCGGTCAGGCTGCTGTACTACCTGTATGACAGGCCGCTTGTTTTGGCCGCGGAGAAGAGTGCCATCGCCGGGTTTGACGCGGTATTTTTGAACTCGGAGGATGACAGGGATTTTTTGGGGGATGACAGGGCTATAGTCGCACCCAACGGAGCGAACGGGGCAAAGGTCGGACGGTCCAAAAACATGACATATACGGTCGGGTTTTTCGGCAATTTAAACTACAGGCCGAACCTGGATGCCATGGGATGGTTTTTGAAAAATGTATGGAAAAAAAGTTTTGATTCTGATAAAAATATAAGACTGGAGATAGCGGGCAGCGGCGGGGAAAAACTGGCACACAAAATATCCGCTAATTGTGAGATAAAGGGTTTTGTCCGCGATATCGACGCTCTGGTGGCTTCATGGGACGTAACTGTCGTGCCGGTACGTTACGGCGCCGGCAGGCAAAACAAGATAATGCAGGCGTGGGCTGACAGGACGCCTGTGATTGCGACCTCGTTCACCGCGAGGGGAGTCTACGGAGAGGACGGGAAAAACCTGCTGACGGCGGACACCGCGCAGGAGTTCACCCGGGCCATTAACCGCCTGCGTTTTAACAGGAAACTCTCGGCGCGTATCGCCGCGGGCGGCGCAGCCACGCAAAAAAAATACTTTGACTGGAAAAGAACCGGCGGCATAATACTCGCCGCGATAACAGGAAAAAAGAGGGACCGATGAAAAAATTAGTGATACTCGCCTGCGTTCTGGCGGTGGCCGGCACCGGGTGCAGGACTCTGAAAAAAGAGCGCATTGTCGAAGTACCAAAAACGGTTAACGAACAGCAGGTGGTGGAAAAGAACGCGAAAATCGCTTATGATGAGGGTGACTACACCGAAGCCATAAGTCTGCTGCGCGCACTGCTGAAAAAGGACCCGAAAAATCCAGTGTACTGGGGGCAACTCGGGAGCGCATACGCCCAGCTCAACGAGTATGCGTACGCCATATACGCCTATAAAAATTCCATAAAGAACGATCCGAAGAACGTGAAGGCAATGTATAACCTCTCTGTCGTGTACGGCGAAAAGGGCGACACAAAAGAGGCAAAGGAAGTCCTGAAAAAGGCGTTAAAACTCGACCCGAAAAATCCGTTATTGCAGGCAAGCCTGGGCAACGTAATGATAGACGAGGAAGATTACGACAGGGCAAAAGTCCTGTATGAGCGTATAGTGGATGTGAAACCTGATTTTGATATCGGCCATTTCAACCTCGGGGTCATAAACTACCAGGAAAGGGACCTGGACGGGGCGCAGAAAAATTATGAGGACGTGCTTGCCATAAAACCGGATGATAACAGCGCAAAAGAGAACCTGGCTGCCATACACATAATGAACGGAAATTTTGAGGTTGCTGTAAAATATTTAAAAGATGTCATAGACGCGAATCCGGACGATGATGTCATACTCGAGAACGCGTATTTCAACCTCGGCGTGGCGTACCTGAGGCAGAAAAAATACCCCGGCGCGCTGGATGCTTTTGAGCAGGCAATATCCATCGAACCGTGGGACATGGCAGCCTATGTGAACGCGGCAATACTGGCGGAAGAACTGGGGCAGAAAGACAAGGCGATAAAATACTGGCAGAAATACAACAGGCTGCTGCCCACGAACAAGCGCAAAAAAGAGATGGATAAGCACTTGAAAAAGATGGGCGCGGAGACTCTCCCGCTGCCCGAAGTAACACCCGAGCCGCAAGGGCAGGAAGAACCTACACCCGGCATGGTGGAGGAAAAACCCGAGGCGGCCGGCGGGAAATCAAAGTGAGGCAGGGTATCTTTGCGGTCGTTTTGCTGCTTTTCGCCGCGGCCACGCAAGCGGCTGCAGGGCCCTACATCAACAGGGCGATGGCGCTGATGGAAAAAGGGGACCACAATGGCGCGGTCATGGAACTTTTGCGCGCTGAAAAGGAAGCAACGCCTGCGGAGTTCATGCAAATCTGCATGAACCTCGGGATATGCTACAGGAAAATGGGAAATTATGATGCGGCTATTGAATGGTACAAAAAAGCAGCAAAACTCTCGCCAAAGATGGCGGATATCCATTATAACATCGGGCTGGCCTATTATTACAAGGGCAGTTACAGTAAGGCAACAGCTTCCTATAAAAAGGCGGTCGGTATATCGCCGAATTTCACCGAGGCTTACGGTGCCCTGGCCATGGCGTACAGGGACCAGGGGCTCACTGACATGGCGTTAAAAACCGTAAAAGAAGCGGTAAGTTACGACCCAAAATACGCAGGCGGATATAATATTATGGGCAACTGCCTCATGGACAGGCGCCAGTACGCAAAGGCGGTGGAGGCCTATACGAGGGCAATCAGGCTCAGGCCGGATTACAAATCGGCGTTTTACAACCTCGGGGTCGCCTACAACGAGGTAAAAAAATACCACAGCGCGATTGACGCTTACATGCAGGCGCTCAAACTGGACAACAGCGACCCTGACACACACTATAACCTGGGAATAGCGCAGATGAACATAGACGACTATTACGGCGCGGAAGACTCTTTCAAGCAGGTCATAAAATTGGACCCTTCGCGGGAAGCGGCCTACGACAAGCTCATAGAGGTCCTGCGCGTGCAGGGCCGGCCCATGGAAGTGCAGAAATGGAACGATATCAGGGACTTAAGATTCGGGGGCTAACATGAAAAAAGCGGCATTGTTCACGGTAACAGCGCTCCTGGTATTGCTGGCTGCGCTTTTCAGCCTGACATACCCGGTGCCAAAAGAGACGCTCTATTATACTTCGAATACCCTTGCGGCGCTTACGGGCCTGCTGATATACCTCTCTTTCGGGAGGAAGATCCTGAAAGCGGCCGGGTTCAAAGGCGGGTTGGGCGAGATATACCCGCTTTCTTTCGCGGTCTCGTTTGTTTTTACGGGAACAATAATGTTCCTGGCCGGGGCGCTCAAAGGTTACGGATTTTACCTGCCGTATGTCATAGCCCTGGGCATGGCGCTCGTGAGCCTGGCTGAGATCAGGGAGATACTTACTGAGGCTCACCGCCTCCTGTCCACCGCAAAGAATAACACCTATTCCATGAAACAGGCCGCGTTCGGCATAATTCTGGCAGTGACCGGAGGATATTTTCTCATAACCGCATCGACACCGGCGGTCTACTACGATTCGCTTGTTTATCACCTGGGCTGTGCTTCCCAGTACATCGAGCGCGGCGGAATAGTCAACATGCCCTACAATATATTCTCCTATTTCCCGCAGCTTGCCACCATGAATTACCTGTTTTTCCTCCTGCTCTCCTCGGAACTCTCCGTTAAGCTCTTTATTTTCATATCGGCGGTCATGACGCTGTGCGCTGTCTACGCGCTCACGGCAAAGCTCAAAGGTTCGGGCAGGACCGCGCTGCTTTTAACCCTGACATCACCGCTCTTTTTTCTGGCAGCCACCAGGGCGGGCACGGAACTATACCTTGTTTTTTTTACCATTCTGCTCTTTATGGTCCTGCTCGGCGAGGAGCATATCGGGACGGACCGCGCAATAATCGCGGCTGTACTGGCGGGGGGGCTCATCAGCGTAAAATATAACGCGGTTATCATATACGGATTTTTTCTGCTGCTTGCGGTCCGGATGTACCTCAAAAAGAGGATGAAACTTAAAGGCCTGCCGGCTTTCGCGGTCATACCGGCGGCGGTTGTGACCCCTTATCTCATACGTAACTATATCTACACGGGGGACCCGGTATATCCGTTCCTGACGGCGTGGTTTAATGTCCCTGCCGGGCTTGCGCGGGACGCCTCGTCATACGTGGCACATGTCGCCGGTTTTGGGCCGGGCAAAGGATTGCCGGATTTGTTGTCGTCGTTATGGACGACCGTGTTTAACAGAGAACTCTACGGCGGGGATATCATGTCTCCTGTCATGGCCGCGGCCCTTATACTGGCGGTTTTTTCCGGCATCAAAAGGATATGGCCCCTGACGGTCTTCATCATCGTATATTATATATCCTGGTTCTACAGCGGCCAGGTCCTGCGTTTTTTACTGCCGGCGGAAGCGACGGCAATGATACTGGCGGGTGTTATATACTCCGGCGTCAAATCCAACGCAAAGGTGTGGGCGGCTGCGGCTTTCATAACGGTCCAGGCGCTGACGTGCGTCTATTTCGCGGAGAGATACCTGGAGCCATTCAGCCTCTTTACCGGCAGCAGGGGCGCCTATATAGCCTCAAAGGCGGACTATTACCCTGCGGCGGAGTTCCTGAACAACCACAGAAAAGAGGGAAAAACAGCTCTCATTCTCGGCGACGCGAGGATGTTCTATTACAAACTGCCCGTTACCGCCTATACTGTTTTTAACCACAGGGCAGTGCTGGATGATTTCGATTTCGCCGCACAGGAGCAGTTCATTGCCGGGTTAAAAAAACGCCGCGTCGGTTATGTGGTGATAAACAACTCCGAAATGGAAAAACTCAAAGATGGCGGGTACAAAGACGTATATGCGGCGGTCAAAAGCCCGAAGTTTAATAATATTATGGACAAGTATTTTAAAAGAATATATAGTGATAGAAACTGTGAAGTCTTTGAGGAAAAATAAAATTTTAACTTTATGGAGGCCGGGAGAAAATATATGGAATACTTTCTAATAGCCATTTCCGCTTTTGTACTCGGTTTGATACTGGTACCGCTTGCCATGAAAACGGCGCTTAAATTCGACATAATAGACCATCCGAACACGGAACTGAAAAAACATAAGGCACCGGTGCCGTACCTGGGCGGCGTGGCCATATATCTCGCTTTCCTGGTGCCTGTAATCGCGGCAAAACTGTTTATGCACCAGACATTCAAGGGCGTTTACGGCATACTGGCAGGCGCCACCATAATGATGATCATGGGCCTCATTGACGACAAGAAAAATCTAAAGCCGGTGCCGAAACTTATCGTCCAGCTGGCGGTCGCGCTCATATTGGTCCGGGTCAATATGAACATAAAATTTATGGACAGCAATATACTGAATATTTTTCTCACGGTGTTGTGGGTGGTCGGGGTTACAAACTCCATGAACCTGATAGACATAATGGATGGGCTGGCAGGCGGGGTGGCGGCTGTCGCGTCGCTCGCGTTCTTTATCGTGGCCTACCTTGCGGGCAGGATAAACGACATGATACCCGCGATAGCGCTTTTCGGGTCGGTCTGCGCGTTTCTGGTCTATAACAGGCCGCCGGCAAAAATCTACATGGGGGATGCGGGGTCCCTGTTTCTGGGGTTCATGATGGCATCGCTCGCACTAAACGAGAGTTACTCGCGCAACAACTATGTGGCTGTCCTTGCGCCGGTGCTGATCCTGGCGGTGCCGATATTTGACACCATAATGGTATCGGTCATCAGGGTCATGAAGGGCATGCTTCCCATACATGGGTCAAACGACCACCTGGCACAGAGGCTCGTCATGATAGGGCTCACAAAACCCATGGCCGTGCTTTTTATGACGGCTCTGACATTTGTCCTGTCGGTGGCGGCCATCATCAGCACGTTCATGAACACAATGAGCGCGCTCATATTGTACCTGTTCATAGCTATGGCGGGTTTCATGTTCGCGGTGCTTGTGATGAGCGTGGATATGACTAATTACCACAAAGTCCATAAAAAACGGAGTAATTAAAAATTAATAATGAATAATTAATAATGAAGAGCGGCTAAAAGGCCATTATTAATTCTTAATTATTAATTTTATTTAAAAGGGGAGCATTTGAATTGAAGACAGTAATAATTGGAGCCGGGTTTGCCGGGCTATGCGCTGCGCACAGGCTAAAGAACAATTTTACCGTACTGGAAGCTGATAAGCGCCCCGGTGGCCTGTGCAAAACCGAGGTTGTAAAAGGTTTTACCTTTGACTACACCGGCCATTTCCTCCACCTGAGAAAACCCGAGACTCGGAACTTCATAAAAAAACTAATGCCTGAGCCCATGCTTGAAATCGGCAGGAAGGCCTATATCTACAGCCACGGAGCCTATACGGGTTACCCGTACCAGGTGAACAACTACGGCCTGCCGGCCTCTGTTGTATCGGAGAACATAGACGGATTCCTGAAAGCAAAGGCAAAAGGGCCGGCCTCGCAGGAAAACTTCAGGGAGTGGATACTGACCGCCCTCGGGATCGGCATCGCAAAAAACTTCATGTTCCCGTACAATTCAAAACTTTTCCGCATACCCCTGGATAAGATGACCGTCGCCTGGATGGGCAGGTTCGTACCGTCGCCTTCCATTGACGAGGTGATGCGAGGGTTGATGCCAAAAGGGGAGAATGACATGGGCTACAA